>JAMPIU010000182.1 GCA_023667845.1 Dehalobacter sp.
AACACGTGGAATTAAGACTGTGTGACACACTTGCAAGTCTAGAAAATAATCACTTAAGGGTAAAAAGCATTACTGGCTGGGATTGGATTGTATCTAATAATTTATACGCAAATTAGTATAATACATTGATAGAATAAATATACACATAGATAGTTAATTCCTGATATGCAGAGCTGCTTATTATCCCTATGATCAGTCTGAGGGACACAGTTTCGCTGTGAGCGGAGCATTGTAATGAACATTGCATTTCTGATTTGACGGGAGAACGCCAGCTGTTCCATTTGCATAGAATATCCCACAGACATTATTGAACTGGAGGAATCATCATGGGGAACACAAGTGGGATTCGGCATTATTATATTGAGGCATTCACGCCTTACGGTTACGTATCGCTGCTGCCTGAACTGCTAAAAGAAATTAAATATACATATCTTCTCACGGGCGGCCCGGGTACAGGAAAATCAACCATGATGAAGCTCATTGGCATCCAGATGATTGACCGTGGGAATGATGTTGATTATATCAGGTCGATCAGGGAAGCCGATTCAGTTGCCGGTCTGTATCTGCCCAAGCATAAAATATGCTTACTCGATAAGGATGAATTTAACTGGCAGATAAATTTTTGCGGCCCGTACCACCGTGAAATTGATTTTTCTTCCTTCTGCCGCCAGAGCAGACTGGAAGAACACAGTCCTAAAATCAGTCAGCTGGGAGCAAGTCTTGCTGACATTGAGCAGGACATCATTGCCCAGCTCAGAAAAGACTATATGCCAAAAAAAGAAGAGGAATCTGAGGAATCTGAGGAAGATAGCCACGCCTGTCAAAACAAAACCAGGAACCTGGACGCTGTCCTGTCTTTGGCCTGGGAAGGCGATCAGCAAGGTGATGATTCGCCGCATATTGATGAGATCACGCGAATCCTTTCCAGAATAAAAGCAAACAATCTGTCGTTCTATTTTCTCCATAGCCTTCAATTAGAAGGGTGGCTAAATCTTGCTCCAAGATATATTCGGGATTTTGACCGGATTTGCCTGGATGGTGAAGAGTCTGCTCACCTTCTGCGGGTACTGCTCGAAGAGGTTAAATGCCTGGGGCAGGCCATGGAAATCATTGTTCATCCGCTAAAACCGTACACAATCGTCGGTTTGCTCTTTCCGGAAAAGAATCTGGCTGTCTGGAAAGGAAATCCCTGTCGGATTGAAGAGCAGGGTTTCCGGATGGGTCACAGTACGGAGCTGATAGCTATTCTCGAACAATACAGAAAGAACCGCCTCGAATTAAAAAATCTAATTAATGACTCCGTGAATTTCAGGGGATTGGACCATTTCCGCAGCGAGCTCCTGAGCAGTATTTTGACGGACCTCCATCAAGGATGAAACAAAAATGCGGGAATGAGAACAAAATGATATAATAAATATACTGTCTTTGATGGAGGGATATTCTATGGAATTTCGACTGCGGGCTCCTTATAGTCTTTCTGGAGATCAGCCCCAGGCAGTGGACAAGCTTACTGAAGGCGTTCTAGCCGGTAAAAAGCACCAAACGCTGCTTGGTGTTACCGGATCGGGTAAAACATTTACAATGGCCAGCATCATTGAACGCATTCAAAAACCGACCCTGGTCTTTGCACACAATAAGACGCTGGCCGGACAGCTGTATTGCGAGTTTAAGGAATTTTTTCCGGAGAATGCGGTTGAATATTTTGTCAGTTATTATGATTATTATCAGCCGGAAGCTTATGTTCCATCCAATGACCTCTACATTGAAAAAGACGCTTCAATCAATGAGGAAATAGAAAAATTGCGGCACTCGGCCACAGCTGCGTTGTTTGAAAGAAGAGACGTCATTGTTATCGCAAGTGTTTCCTGTATCTATGGTATGGGCTCTCCGGATGAGTACCGGGATATGGTTCTGTCTTTGCGGCAGGGCCAGGAAATAGAACGCAATCAGATGCTGCGCAAGCTGGTTGAAATCCAGTACGACCGGAATGATACCGCCTTTTATCGTGGAACTTTCCGGGTAAGAGGGGATGTCGTCGAGGTATGTCCTGCTTCTACGGATGAAAAGGCAGTCCGGATTGAAATGTTCGGCGATGAAATTGAGCATCTTTATGAGGTGAATCTTCTGACCGGTGAAATCCTGGGAGAACGAAAACATATCTCGATTTTTCCAAACTCCCACTATGTGACCGAACGTGATAAATTAATGCTGGCAGCTGAAAATATTGAGCAGGAGCTTGAAGAGCGCCTGCAATATTTCCGTTCCAGGGAAAAGCTGCTGGAGGCTCAGCGCCTCGAACAGAGAACCCGCTACGATATTGAAATGCTTCGGGAGATGGAATTTTGCAACGGTATTGAAAATTATTCCAGGCATCTTACCTTCCGCAAACCAGGAGAAACACCCTATACTTTGCTGCACTTTTTCCCGAAGGATTTCCTGATGTTCATTGATGAATCGCATCAGACTCTGCCGCAGGTCAGAGGCATGTTTGAGGGAGACCGTTCCAGGAAAAGCACGCTGGTGGAGCATGGTTTCCGCCTGCCCTCTGCCATGGATAACCGGCCGCTGCGTTTTTCTGAATTTGAAATAGTTGTACCCCAAAGGGTCTATGTCAGTGCGACTCCCGGACCATACGAAATGGAGCACTGCCGCGAGGTTGTCGAACAGATTATCCGGCCCACAGGTCTGATTGACCCGGAAATCATTGTGAGGCCCACCCAGGGACAGATTGATGACCTGATCGGCGAGATCCGGCAGCGGATTGCCAGGGACGAAAGAATTCTCGTGACCACACTGACCAAGAGAATGTCCGAAGACCTGACAGACTATCTGAAACAGCTGAATATTAATGTCAGATATCTTCATTCTGATATTCAGACCCTTGAGAGGCTGGAAATCTTAAGAGAACTCCGTCTTGGAGAAATCGATGTGATTGTCGGGATTAACCTTTTAAGAGAAGGCCTTGATTTGCCTGAGGTATCGCTGGTGGCGATCCTTGATGCTGATAAGGAAGGATTCTTAAGATCGGAAAGGTCTTTGATCCAGACTGTGGGCCGGGCGGCACGTAATGTCAACGGAAAAGTCATCATGTATGCGGACAATATGACGGAATCCATGAAAGCCGCGATTGGTGAGACCAACCGTCGCCGAGCGATCCAGGAAGAATATAACAGAGCACACGGGATTATCCCGCAGACCATTCGCAAGCAGATCTATCAAGTGCCTGAAGCGACGAAAGTTGCGGAGAAAAAGACGGCTTATGGGGAAAAAGGCGGCAAGTTAACACCTGAGGAACAGGAAAAAACCATTCAGGTCCTGGAAGAAGAGATGCTTAAGGCTGCCAGGGAACTGGATTTTGAACGCGCAGCTGACTTGAGGGATGCGATCATTGAACTGAAGGGAGAATATGCTGGTATGACACGGAGCAGCCGCTCTAAATCCGGCAAAAACTATTCTTCCGAGAAACAGAACAGATCCCGTAAAAAAAGAAGGTAAATGAATGCGAACAAATGTTCCTTTTTGCTGTTTTTTGGTGTAAGATAAGATCGTGGCAATTATAGTAGAATAGATGTTAAATAAGGAATAGAATCAAGCAAAAATATAGCCTTATCATCTTTAGAAGCCTTATGGAGGAAATGTATGACCCAGGATTATATCAAGGTACGGGGCGCCCGTGTCCATAACCTCAAAAACATTGATGTCGATATTCCGCGGGATAAGCTCGTTGTTATTACCGGCCTGTCCGGTTCAGGAAAATCATCTCTAGCTTTTGACACCATTTACGCTGAAGGCCAAAGACGCTATGTTGAGTCCCTTTCAGCTTATGCCCGCCAGTTTCTGGGCCAGATGGACAAACCGGATGTCGATTATATTGAAGGACTATCACCCGCAATCTCCATTGATCAGAAGACGACCAGCCGCAACCCGCGATCAACTGTAGGAACGGTAACAGAAATCTATGATTATCTCAGACTGCTTTATGCAAGGGTCGGCCATCCGCATTGTCCGAACTGCGGCAAAGAGATCAGTCAGCAGACCGTTCAACAGATGGTCGATCAATTGCTGACCTATCCGGAGAAAAGCCGTCTGCAGATTCTGGCACCGGTAATCAAAGGGAAAAAAGGAGAGCACGTCCGGACACTCGAACAGGTCAGAAAAAGTGGCTACGTCCGGGTGAGGGTGGACGGAGAAGTCAGAGACCTCAGTGAGGAAATACTTCTCGAAAAAAACAAAAAGCACTCCATTGATGTGGTTGTCGACAGAATTTCCCTGAAGCCCGACAGCACCGCCCGGCTCGCCGACTCAATCGAGACTGCGCTAAAGCTCGCCGAAGGCACGGTCCTGGTCGACATCGCGGGTCGGGAAGAGATTCTGTTCAGCGAAAACTTTGCGTGCCCGGACTGCGGAATTGCAATCGACGAGATTGCTCCAAGACTATTTTCCTTCAACAGCCCATTCGGGGCCTGTCCGTCGTGTACCGGACTCGGAGCGAATCTGGAAGCAGATATCGATCTGATTATCCCTGACCGCAGCAAGTCGATCAATGAAGGTGCAATCGTGCCGTGGGCGAAATCGAGTTCGAGCTATTATCCTGCCCTGCTGCAGGGGCTGGCCGAAAAATTCGGCTTCAGTCTGGACTGCCCGGTGAAAGATCTGACACCGGAGCAGTGGCAGGCCCTGGTCTATGGCTCTGATTCACCGATTAAATTCAGTTACTACAATGTCTTTGATGAATTAAAATATTGGAAAGCGCCTTTTGAAGGACTGGTGCCGTATTTTAACCGCCGATATAAGGAATCGACCTCGGACTATGTCCGGAATGAAATAGAAGGTCTGATGACAGAGAAACCGTGCCCGGCCTGTCAGGGCAAGAGGCTGAAACCGGAAGCGCTGGCTGTAAAGATTAATCGTTTATCTATCTATGAGCTGACCCGGCTTACCGTGATGGAGTCCCTGGACTTTTTTAAAAAGATCGTTCTAAGTGAAAAGGAACAGATGATTGCGCGTCAGGTTTTGAAAGAAATCAAAGAAAGGCTTGGTTTTCTTGTTAATGTCGGGCTGGACTACCTGACGCTGGATCGTGCCGCCGGGACACTTTCAGGCGGGGAGGCCCAGAGGATCCGTCTGGCCACGCAGATTGGTTCGAGTCTCACCGGCGTGCTGTATGTGCTGGATGAGCCAAGCATCGGTCTGCACCAGCGCGATAACGCTAAACTGCTGGACACGTTGAAAAAACTGCGGGACTTGGGGAACACGCTTTTGGTCGTGGAACATGATGAGGATACGCTTTTGGAGGCCGACCATATCATTGATATCGGCCCTGGTGCCGGAGCCCATGGGGGGCATATTGTGGCGCAGGGAGATCTGGAAGCGATCAAGGCGTGTGAAGCTTCGATTACCGGGCAGTATCAGACCGGTCGAAAAAAGATTGAAGTCCCGGCTGAACGCCGTCGGCCGAACGGAAAATGGCTTGAAGTAATCGGCGCAGCCCAGAACAACCTGAAACAGCTCCATGCCAAATTCCCATTGGGTGTGATGACTTGTGTAACAGGCGTGTCCGGATCGGGCAAAAGCACGCTGGTCAACGAAATATTATTCAAAGGGCTTCAGATGGAGCTCAAAATCAGCAGCAAAATCCGTCCCGGGGCTTACCAAGAGCTCAAAGGACTGGAGTATGTCGACAAGGTTATCGACATTGATCAGTCTCCGATCGGGCGTACACCGCGATCCAATCCGGCCACGTACACCGGGCTATTTGATTTTATCCGGGACCTCTTTTCTCAGACGCCGGAAGCGAAAATCAGAGGCTATAAACAAGGCCGGTTCAGCTTCAATGTCAAAGGCGGACGCTGTGAGGCATGCCGGGGAGACGGAATCATAAAAATCGAAATGCATTTTCTTCCGGATGTCTATGTGCCGTGTGAGGTATGCCGCGGGCAGCGTTATAACCGTGAGACCCTGGAGGTAAGCTTTAAAGGAAAAAATATTGCGGAGATCCTCGACATGACGGTTGCTGAAGCGGTTGAATTTTTCGCGGCTGTACCTCGGATTGCTCGGAAACTGCAGACCCTGCAGGATGTTGGCTTAGGCTACATCAAGCTTGGGCAGCCGGCTACGACCCTTTCCGGGGGAGAGGCCCAGCGCGTTAAGTTGGCCACGGAGCTCAGCCGCCGCAGTACGGGGAAAACGCTGTATATTTTGGATGAACCGACGACCGGTCTGCACGTTGCCGATGTGGATAAACTGTTAAAGGTCTTACAGCGCCTCGTTGAGGCGGGCGATTCCGTTTTGATCATTGAGCACAATCTGGACGTGATTAAAACCGCCGATTATATCATCGACCTCGGTCCGGAAGGCGGCAGCCGGGGAGGCGAGATTGTCGCAATTGGTACGCCCGAGGAAATCGCCGCGGTTCCGGCATCATATACAGGACAGTTTTTAGGAAAACATCTGGGAATTTAGGACAATGGGTTAAATTCATTAATTTTTACAAGCTGATGTCGTTTTATACGGTATCAGCTTTTATGATTTTTCGACAATGTCATTAATTGGTGTACTCCCCTTGTGGAAAAGTGTCGGCAGGGGGTAGACAATTGAAGGCAGATGGTATATATTATATTGTAAATAATTTTAAGGAATCGTTCCTATATTTTTTGGAGGGAAAGAGAAAATGCGATCGAAAGTCAACATCAATGCGTTGCAGAACAAAGTGAATTTAAGTGAAAAAATTACCATGCTCACGTGCTATGACTATCCAATGGCCCTTCTTGAAGAGAAGGCTGGTATCGATATTATACTTGTCGGAGATTCTATGGCGATGACCGTTCTGGGAGAAGAAACAACCCTGGGCATGGATCTGGATACCATGGTCACACATGCTAAGGCAGTCCGTAAAGGTGCACCCACGGCGTACTTAGTCGGCGATATGCCTTACATGACCTATCAGATCAGCAAAAAAGAAGCCATTCGCAATGCAAGCCGTTTTATGGCAGAGGCTGGCTGCGATGCTGTCAAGCTGGAAGGCGGATCCAATATGGCGGATACCGTCGAAGCTATGGTCAAAGCGACCATTCCTGTCATGGGACATCTTGGCTTAACTCCGCAATCGATGGCTCAATTAGGTGGATTCAAATCCCAGGGACGCGATTGTGCAGGCGCCTTAAAGATTATTGAAGATGCCAGGATTCTTGAGGAAGCCGGTATTAGCCTGTTACTGCTGGAAGCTATTCCGCCTGAAGTCGGCAAGATTGTTACTGAAAGAGCAAATATCCCGGTTATTGGGATCGGAGCAGGTCCATATGTTCATGGACAGCTGATGATCGTCCACGATGCGCTGGGTTTCTTTGACGCTTTCACCCCCAAATTTGTCAAGAAGTATGTGAATCTGAATTCGATCATCTTGGATGCTTTGGAAAGCTACAAGAATGATGTAGTTGGGGAACAGTATCCGGAAGACGGGCATAATTATAACTTTATGAATGGGGAATTGGAAAAGCTTCTCAGGCAAGCATAAAAATCATACAGTAATATGAAGGTTTAATTTTAGATACTGCTGACAACCGTTGTTGGCAGTATTTTTGTTTCTTCAGTACAAACAAATGAATTACACGAATTTCTGGATATTGTTTTCCCTGGCGAACCGGTACACTGCAATTAGGAAGAAAGCCACGGCAAAAGCAATCAAGATAGCAATATTCATCAGGATTTCCGACAGACTGCTGCCGGACTGCATTTTTTGAATCGCATCCAAAGCCCACCATTGCGGCATAAAGTGGGCGATTTTCTGCATGGTTTCGGGCATCAGGCTAACCGGCCAGAAACATCCTCCCAGCATGCAGGTCGGCGTCAGGATAAGCGTAGAAAGCGTGCCTGCCATGTAGGACGAACTGGAAAACGCTGTTGTAATAAGTCCGATCCCGATTGAAACAAGGCCGAACAGCAGAAGGATAAAGAACAGAAGGATTGCAGGCACATAGGTTTCAATACGGAACAGATATTGTAAAGCCACGATGATAAAGAGTGTTTGAACGGTAACGATGATCAGGCTGCTTAGCGCATTTGCACTGAGATATTCCTTTGGCGATACGGGACTCGCACAAATTCTGTGATAGGTCCTGGTTTTTTTTTCATTCAGGATAGCATGAGATGTCAAGCCTGCTCCGAGCATTACAAACATCAGCAGGAAGCCGAAGCTTGTCAGGGTAATATCCTTGCTGACACTTTCGTCCTGCAGTTCGACAGCAGATACCTGGAGCGGATGGCTGCTGTATTCCTGAAACAGTCCCCGGAAAGCTGTCTCGTCCCCGCCGGCAGCGGCAGCCAGATCTTTCAGATTCCGGGTCTGCAGATTAAAAAACTGCTCCAGCCAGGCCGTTGTATCCTGTCCCTTTAACGAGATGATTTTGATTGCTGCCGGAGAGCCGGCAACAATACTTTTTTCATATCCACCGGGGATGATGATAGCTGCCTCCAGGGTTTGATCCAGAAGGTTGTTTTTTATTTCTGTTTCTTGGAGGGGAGTAAGCGTATAGTTTCCCGCTTTAGCAGTTTCCTGGACAAGGTAGGCGGAAAGGGCAGTTTGGTCTTTGTCAATCAGCCCGATTTGGACGGGTTCTGACTTGGCCCCGCTGTAGATCGCCAGTGCAAAGACAATACCGAGCAGCGGAAGAAGCAGATAGACAATATAATTCCCCTTTTTTCTAAAGGTGACCTTTAAGGTGTTCCGGACTAAAAATAGAATGTTTTTCATTCAGACCGCCTCCTTTCTGGATAGGAATGCTGAGACCATTAGAAATGTCGCGGCGACAGCCAGATTGATCAGAATAGCAGGAAGCATGATCGTATAGTCCTGATCATAGATCAATCTGAAAATTGCCTCATTTGTCCACTTAAGCGGAGATAGCGCAGTGATGGCAGTGAGTGGACCATTCAGCGAGGATAACGGGACATACCCGCCGCCGAGGAAAGCAATAATTGGGATCAGAACATTTAGACAAGCGGCACCTGTACCGTCATTGCGAATCAGGTAAGCAATTCCCGTACCCAGACTGATTGCCAGAACAGCTTCAGAGAAAATGATCAGCAGGACCGATAGCAGGTCTGATCCCCAGTACACTTTAAAGAAAAGCGAGCTAAACAGAAGAACGACCGCTGCCTGCACGATGGTTACCAGGAGGCCGCCGAGGGTTTTGCCTGTGAGCAGTTCGATTTTGGTGACAGGACTGCTAAGTATCCGGTTGCCGGTTTTAAAATTCTGTTCATTTTTAACAGACCAGAATCCGGTCAGCGAAGCGTACAGTAAAAAAAGTGTCAGCATGGTTACCGCGTAGTAATCCAGTGAACCGGGTTCTCTTTTTTTGTCTATGGATTCGGACTGAACATAATCTTCTTCAGGACTAGCCATAATGCCCGCTAATGCAGAAGGATTTGTTTGGGCAATCAGCTTAACGGCATCATATCTGGCGGCAAACACTTTAACGGATGATTCAACGAGATTGGCCTCAAAGTTAAAACGCGCATTTTTGTAGACGTGAATTTCCGGGGGGGCGCTCGTCAGCAAAATAAAACAGGAATACCGGTCATTTCTAATACTGCTTAGACCTTCCTCTGGGTTTGTCGTTTCGGTAAAAGTAATTCCCAGCTGTTTCTGCAGCTCCTCCTGAAAGGAATGAAAACTTTCGGTAAGTGCCGGATCTCCTTGAACAGAATAAAGGACACGTATATCGTCCAATACAATATCATTGGAAAATACACCGGAAAAGGCCGTACCCAGGATGACAATCAAGACAATCGGGAAAAGGACCATCATAATATTCGCTTTGGAATCCCGAATGTTCTGTTTGAATTCCTTTAAAATAATATGAATAATTCTCATGGCAGCCACCTAATCCCTTAGACTGCGGCCGGTCAGCGACAGAAATACAGTTTCCAGGTCCGGTGTTCTGCTCTCAACACTTTTGATTGAGAACTTGTTTTCGGTAAAGTAACAGATAATTTTATCAAGGTTGTGGACTTCTTTGGCAGTGCTAATTTTTAGCGTATTTTCTTCAATGTCCATCTGAAGAACCCCGGGTATTTCCCTGATCTTGTCTTCGACAGCTTTCGTGATCGAGTCGTTAACGGTAATCCAGACAATATTGGAGTCGGTTAACAGCGCTTTCAACTCTTCTTTGCTGCCCAGGGCAATCACTTTGCCGTGATCCATGATCGCGATTCGGGAACAGATTTCTTCGACTTCTTCCATGTAATGGCTGGTATAAATGATCGTACAGCCCATCTGATTTAATTTCTTAACAGATTGCAGGATATGATTCCGGGATTGTGGATCGATACCTACGGTAGGCTCATCCATGATAATCAATTTCGGTTTATGGGTAATCGCACAGGCGATATTCAGCCGTCTTTTCATGCCCCCGGAAAAGCTTTTTGGATAACTGTTTGCCTTATCGCTTAATCCGGTAAATTCAAGCGCCTCAGCCGCTGCCTTATTCAGCTCATCCCCTCGCAGATCGTAAAGGCCCGCAAAAAATTTGACATTTTCCAGCGTGGTCAGATCTTCATAAATGGCAATATCCTGGGGAACTATGCCTGTGTTTTTCTTCGAAAAGGCTTTGTTTCTTTTCGTATCTTTATTCAGAATAGAGATCGTCCCTTTATCGATGGATAATAAGCCAATAATCATGTTAATAGCGGTGCTTTTACCTGCGCCGTTCGGTCCCAAAAGTCCAAATATTTCTCCCTGTGCAATGCTGATATTCATGTTATCCACAGCAATGACATCACCGAATTTTTTCGTAACATTTTCCATTACCAGGATGCTCATAATGAACCGCCCCTTTCATTTTCCTATCCATCACTATGATTCATCATAGATACTACTAAAAAAAGGAACCTTTCGTTAGTAGAAAAGGTCACCAATTCGTATGACAAAAGTCATTTGTTTATGATGATTGTAACATTCTTTTGGTTATGTAATGTTTTTATGATCTGGAACCGGTCAGGTAATAAATCGCAATTTGGGTTCTGTGCTCAAGCTCCGTTTTATTCAGGATGGAAGTGATATGATTTTTTACCGTACCTTCCGAGACATAGAGCTCCTTTGCTATTTCGCGATTAGCAAGGCCTTTGGAGATAAGTTTGATGATATCCATTTCTCTATCAGAGAAAAGATCTTCAGCAATTTTGACTTTGGGATTCGTGACCAGTTCCTCCCGAATTTTTTTCATCACACTGTCCTGCATCACAATGCCGCCCTCATATACCATTTTTATCGCGTCCATGATCCGGTCAGGGGAACTGTTCTTCAGCAAATACCCTCTCGAACCGTTTTTTACAGCCGTCAGAATAAAATCATCGTCGTCAAATGTGGTCAGGATCAGTGGCTTGACGGTCGTTTTCTCAGATATTCCTCTGGAAGCCTGCAGGCCGTCCATGACAGGCATCCTGACATCAAGCAGCACGATATCGACTTTCTGGGATTCACAGTATTGGATGGCCTGCAGGCCATTTCCCACACAGGCGGTTACTTCAAAACGTTCGTCGTTTTGAAGTATGATTTTAAGCCCTTCCCGAATCAGGATGTCGTCATCGGCGATAAGTACTTTAATCGGCATTTTCTGCTCCTTTCACAGGCAGTAAGGTAATGACGGAAAAACCGTCTGAACTGTCCAGAATTAGTTTGCCTCCGCAGCTTTCCGTTCTTTCCTCCATCCCTTCCAGCCCCAATCCCTTCTTAATCGATATGGCACCGACTCCATTATCTTTTATTTCGACTTTAATAAGTTTATTCATTATTTCAAGGTTTATTTTCACTTCTCCGGCGGATGAATATTTCAATATATTTGTCAGTGCTTCCCGGACATTTTCCAGGATGATTCTCCATTGTGAATGGGTAATGCAGTTCAGATCACCCCGGTAGTTCAAATGTGTTTTCATTTGGCTGTTAAATGAATGCTCATCCAGAATCGCTTTCAAACGATTAATGCCAAGCTGCTCAGGAGCTGGTTTGATAGTTCTGAGTGTGGAACGGATATCCTCCATGCCTTCTTTCAAGACATGGATAACATTGGAGATAATCTTCTTTGATCTATTCTGGTCCCGGTCAATCACCACGCGGGCGGCTTCAAGCTGGATCAGGCTTCCGGCAAGGACATGCCCAATTTTATCGTGAATATTTTGCGCAAGCGTATTTCTTTCTTCCAGCTGGCTTAAATACTTGACCTGGTTTTCATATTCGGTACCGGAGTGCAAACGGCCGTAAAGAGAATGGTTCTTTTCTCTTAAGAAATCGTTGTCCGCGGCCAGGCGGGCAATGCGCATCGAAGATTTTAGGGACAGTTCATAAATCATGGCGCTCAAAAGACTGATCAGCAGATATTCCGGGATAATACTCCCCGCAAGCAAGAAAAGAGGAAGAGATGTAGAGATCAGGGCATATAATGGATTTTTCCCGAACTGGTGAAACAATTCCAATAAGTTTAACGGCAAAAGAAAAACAAAGAGATTAGAGGCATAGAAAGCAGAGAGAATCAGAAAAACACATATCAAAACCATCCATGTTTTTTTTACGGATTCCTTGGAGGAAATAATATGAAACATACTCACAATGATATAGATAAGTAGAAGTAACAGCACCAGGGGTAAATTGGTCATCCCAGTCAGTACATAGCAAAAAATACTATATAGAATAATCACTAATTTCGTGCCCAAAAGCCAGCTGGTCATCAGATTACCTCGTTCATCCTATTTCAGTATATCAGAAAAACCTTAGGTGCTTTCTGATATATCTATGGGCAACTAAGGCTTACGCCTGTGCCAAAAGGCTTGGCGTAAGCCAAGTTTTCTATATAATCCTACTATAGTTTTTCTACCGGGACCATGTCAACCCTAATTCTGGTATATTATACGTCTGACTACCTTGCCCAAAAATCGAAAAGGCTACGGCCCTGAAGTTCTATGGTATAATAGTATCGATTTATTCGTGTAATCTACCAAAGGAGTGAAATAGATTGATCCGACTTGTTGCCATAGATTTGGATGAAACACTGCTTAACGATGCGTGGCAAATTTCAGAAGGGAACATCAAGGCCATCCGCCGCGCAGTGGCCAAAGGCGTGATGGTTACGCTTGCTACAGGAAGGATGGCTGTATCTGCCAGAAAATACGCCAGCCAGCTGGGTCTGGATGTTCCGATTATTACATGCAACGGAGCCTTGATCGAGCACTCCCTGAGCAGGGAAATCATCTGCCATAAAGTGATTCCGTCAGGATTAGCTATGAAGATTATTCAGCATCTCCAGTCGAAAGAAGTCTATACACAGGTGTTTATCAAAGATGAAGTCTTTACAAATAAATGGAATCAATATTCCAAAGCCTATGAGGAAATGACCGGAATAAAGGTCCAGGAAACGGATGTGCTGCAAATTTTGCACACTGAGCCGGAAGGTGCTGAAAAAATATTGTGCATTTCCGGAGAGGATTATCTCCAGGCTGCTACGGCAGATCTGCGGCAGATCTATGCCGACAGGCTTCATTTTACGCGTTCCAAGCCAATTTTTCTGGATATGATCGATAAAGAGGTCAACAAAGGCAGCGCGCTTAGGGCGTTAGCCGCGAATTTCGGCATCTTGCCGGAAGAAATTATAGCGATCGGGGATAATTTCAATGACCGGGAAATGCTGATGTTTGCCGGCATCGGTGTAGCGATGGGCAATGCCCTTCAGGAACTTAAAGAAATTGCGGATTATATTACAGCTTCAAATAAAGAAGACGGAGTAGCCAAAGTTTTCGAGAAATTTGTTCTGTAAGGTCCATCATAAATCAGAAAAAAGAATCAGCCTAAGAATTCAGGTAAGGAGTTTTAATGTGAAGATCCTGCTCGTTGGCATAAATACCCGGTATGTACATACAAATCTAGCCATTCGCTGTCTGCGTGAAGTCTTGAAGACACAGGGAAACACCGAATGGGAAATCTGTATTCGCGAATTTTCGATTAATGAGCATCTGGACAAAATTGCCGGAGAAATATTTGAAGAGAAACCGGATGTCCTTGGTTTCTCCTGCTATATCTGGAACATTGTCTCCGTTAAGGCCCTGGTACGCAGGCTGAGGCCTGTCTTGCCCGATGCCTTCATCCTGGCCGGGGGGCCGGAAGTATCTTTTGACTGTGATCGTCTTATAAATGAAGTCCCCCAGCTCGATGCGGTCGTTGCCGGGGAAGCTGAACGGGTTCTGCCTGTGCTGCTCGAAGGTTGGTCCGAAGGCAATCTTCCCCGGGATGTTGCCGGTGTTGTCTGGCGACTGCGGAGAGAGGCCGGCGGTCCCCAGGGCCTGGACAGCATGACCGCCTCGGATGGTTTCCGGGGAATGATCAGCGCCGATGCATGTGGCATGGTAGTAACGAATGCAGCAGTACCGGATGCCGTAGATCTGAATCTTCTTCCAAACCCCTACGCGGGGCAAGAGGATCTTCGCGGAAAGCTGGTTTATGTCGAGACAAGCAGGGGCTGTCCGTATAACTGTGAATTTTGTATTTCGTCCACTTTCAAGGGTGTCCGGTTTCTGCAACCGGAGCGTCTTCGTCCCATTTTGCGGCAGCTTTTTGCGAACGGGGCAAGGACGATTAAATTTGTGGACAGAACATTCAACGCATCCAAAACGCACGGGTTTCAAGTTCTTGACCTATTTAAAGAGGAAGCTGAACGGG
The DNA here is from genome assembly GCA_023667845.1 of Dehalobacter sp. NCBI lineage: Bacteria > Bacillati > Bacillota > Clostridia > Eubacteriales > Desulfitobacteriaceae > Dehalobacter > Dehalobacter sp. The sequence goes on from JAMPIU010000182.1 coordinate 14,705, forward strand.
AGTACGAAAAAACAGGACCGGAGGGCACATATGGATTGTCTGGGGACATTCCACGGGCTCATTGCGAGATAGCCGGAGATTTGCTGGATCAGGACTGGCTGCAGTACTTGCAGAACTATCCAACAGGAATGATTCAATTAGAGATAGGAGTCCAGTCCACCCATCCACCTGCTTTAAAAGCGATCCGCCGATCCCAGAATTTTGCGGACTGGAAAGATAAGGTTCGTTATTTGCAGCACGATTGCGGTATACCGGTTCATTTGGATCTTATTGCAGGCTTGCCCCATGAGGGGTGGGCAGAATTCCGCAAGTCATTTGATGAAGTTTTTAATCTCAGACCGAACCATTTGCAGCTTGGTTTTCTCAAGGTATTGAAGGGTTCGGGAATCCGCAGGCAATGTACCCGATACGGGCTGAAATACTGCCCGGATCCGCCCTATACGGTCCTGAAAACACGGGAGTTGAGCCACGAACAGGTTTTGGACCTGGTCCGAATAGAAGAAATTCTGGAAAGGTACTATAATTCTGGAAGGTTTAAGTTTTCACTCGAAGTTGTTCTTGCTGATCGGCAGAGTCCGTTTGATTTTTTTGATGCTCTGGCCAGATACTGGCACGGCAAGGGCTGGTTCCAAAGAGAATGGAGTTCCAGGTCACTCTTCGAGAATATCTGGGAATTTCTGATGGAACAGCCGGACGGCCGGACCGCACTGAATCGGAAACTTTGGCGCGAAGCACTGCGTTTTGATTATTTTGTCGCTGAACGTCCCGGGCAAATCCCTGATTTTCTACAGAGAGCAGAAGAGACTGTCCAGGATAAAAGTTGGAAAGAAGAGATAAGGAAGGACCCGATTTGGCAGAACCGGATTCCTGCGTCTGAGGGCATGGACAAAAGGCAGTGGATTAGAGCTACGGCTATCGAATATTTTGAGCGGGATATTCCAACAGGGACTACAGAACATTCCCCGGGAAAAGGCGGCTGGTATTTGTTCTACTACGGTCGAAAGCCGACCCAGTATTTTAAAGTTGAAAGTTGAAGCTCCTAAAAGCATATAGAAAACCAATTGACAAAAACAGTCTCAGAAAGTAGTATTTGTAACTTTCCAGCGGACGGATTAGAATAAGAAGAAAAGAAACGAATATTTGCTCGGGTTAGTCTCCGTAATGGATGGCGCAACAGCCGAGAAGCGGTGTTGTGGCCCTCAGACTTGCCCTAGCATAATGGTTTTTTATTTTAGTGAGATTGTATCAGGTATGAGGAGAGGAAATCGCTCTGAATGGAAAAAAGGCTGAAAGCACTTCCGTGTATTATGATAATTATATTGAGCTTAACGGCTTTAACAGCTTGTTCCAAGGGACCCTCTCCGGGGAAACCCGGCGGAGACGCCCCTGCGGTAATCTCTGTCTGGTATTCGTTGGACGGCAAAGAAGAACAGGCTTTACTTGCGCAGTTTGCCAGAATCAATAAGGAATATCCCGAAGTATCGGTTAAAGGTGAAAAAATTGCTGAGGCAGATATTGTCCAGCAGGTCTGGAACTACCAAGCCGGAGCAGAGGGGCCGGAAATTGTGATTGCTAGAAGACAGATCCTTGATGCGCTCTATAAAAAAGGAGCGGTCTCACCTGTCCTGGCGGATATCGACTCAGCCTATCCGGCGGCGAGAGCGGTTTTTACGTATAATAAACAAGCATTTGCAGCACCCTGGCTTACGGATGTACCACTGCTCTACTACCGCAAAGATAAAGTACCGGTGCCCCCGGCAAGTCTGGCGGAAATCTGGGAGAAACATTCCGTCATCGCAGTTCCGGGTCTGAATGCGTCGCTGCTCAGTCCGTGGTGGAGGGCTGAGGGAGGAACGTTAAGCACTAACGGTATTCCAGCCCTGAATTCGCAGAAGAATCGGGCTTTTATCAACAATTTTGCAGCGCTTCGTCAGCAAAACCAAGTGCTTTTGGACAGCGCGGCCTTAGCCCGGTTTGCCGGGGGTGAGACCGGTTACCTGCTGACCTGGGCCAGTGACAGTACCAAACTGACGAACATAGGCGGAAACTGGGACTGTCTGTCCTTCTATTCTTTACTGGGAGCCAAGGGACAGGTTTTGCTGGATCATACGATCGGAATCGCTAATTCATCCATAAAGACGATTCCTGCCATGGAAAGCGCAATTAGGCTGGTTGAAGAAGAACTGCTGAAGCCGGCGGCGGAAGAGGCGATGTTTCAAGCCGGCGGCAGGCTGCCTGTTAACAGTGCGTATTACGAATCGGCGGCGAAGCGTTTTCAGTCAGAGGTTGCTTTGTCTTTGCAGTCTGCCTGGTATTTGGAGGGTTCAGTGAACGACTGGACGTATTTGGACCTCCTAAATTCCAGCTGGCAGAATATTGCAGGAGGGGCCAATATGGAAAGTGAACTCGCTCGTATTCAGCAGGATGCGTCGGATATTGGCAAGCAAACGAAATAATCAGGAAAGGAACAATTCAGGTGGGGGAAAAGGCTATGAAAAGAGAAGCATTGAAACTGGTGATTATTACCGGTTTGTCCGGGGCTGGGAAAACGCAAGCCCTGCAAAGTATGGAAGACCTTGGATTTTTTTGCGTTGACAATCTTCCGCCGAGCCTTATTGAAAAGTTCGTTGACTTGTGTGCCCAATCCCAAGGAAAAATAGACAAAGCTGCCATTGTCTGTGACTTACGCGGCGGAGATTTCTTTTCTTCTTTAAACCAGGCGCTCGCGGATCTGCAGGAGGCGGGATATCAATACGAAATTTTATTCCTAGAGGCTTCGGACGATGTTCTGGTCAACCGTTATAAAGAATCAAGAAGAAGGCATCCCGTATCTCCGAAGGGAAATGTGCTGGAAGGCATTCACAAAGAGCGGCAATATCTTGCCGATTTACGCGGGAATGCAAGCAAGATCATTGACAGTTCAGACCTGACAACCGTACAGATGAAGGAAAAAATCAGGAATCTGTTTGGAAAGGAATACGATCCGGCCAGGATGTCTGTATCGGTTGTTTCTTTCGGGTTTAAATTTGGGATACCGCTGGATGCCGATACAATCATCGATGTCCGTTTTCTGCCTAATCCGTATTATTTAAAGGAACTTAAACCCCTGAACGGCAAAGATAAAGAGGTCAGGGATTATGTTTTGCTGAATCCTACCACGACTGATTTTATCGGCAGGTTTTTTCATATGCTGGAATTTATTCTGCCGTTATATCTCAAAGAAGGTAAAAGCCACCTGGTCATTGGCATAGGATGTACAGGGGGGCAGCACCGTTCCGTGGCAATTGTTGAGAAAACAGCGGAGTTCCTGCAGATGAACAATTACTCCTGTGTTATAAACCACAGAGATATCAAAGGATAGGAATGGTTTGACGAGATGGAACTTCCGAAAAAATATTTGGAAATGTGCAAATGGTTCTATCCAAATTTAGGTGTAAAAAGATATTTTCTGTTGGCAATCCTCGGTTTATTTCTTGTCGCCGGCGGACTTTCGGTCATCAGCTCCGGGGAAACCCTCGGATTTATTGAAGTGCAGTTTCGGGAGATCATCTATCAGCTGGCCGGCAAAGATACCGTAATGGTGGGTCCGACGGGGGTCGTTACCTGCCTGGCAGGAATGGCTATTGTTTTTATTGCGTTTAAAAAAATGATCAGCTCTATCATTTCCGTGCTGATTCCGGAAAATGAAGATAGAATTCTCGATGTGATCTATTCCCGCCGTCAATTGAAGCGAGGACCTAAAATTGTTGTTATCGGTGGAGGTACGGGGCTGTCGGCGTTGCTGAAAGGGCTAAAAGAATATACCAGCAATCTGACGGCTATCGTTACCGTTGGGGATGATGGCGGAAGCTCGGGGCGTCTGCGTCGAGAGCTTGGAATTCTGCCGCCCGGGGATATCCGTAACTGTCTGGTTGCTCTGGCCGAAAAAGAAGATATCATGGAAGAACTTTTTTCCTATCGCTTTGATACCGGGACGCTGGCCGGACACAGCCTCGGGAATTTGTTTCTTGCAGGTCTGGCCGGAAGATTCGGCGATTTTCAGAAAGGCATCGAGCAAATTGGCAAAGTATTCGCCTTGCGCGGGGAAGTATATCCGTCAACGCTTTCTCAAATCACCCTGAATGCTTATTTTGAAGACGGTAGATTCATTAACGGCGAGACAGCCATCCGGACGACGCCTGGAAAGATCAAAGTTCTCAATATTATGCCCCAGGATTGTCGGCCCTTGCCCGGAGCTTTAGCGGCGATTGAAGATGCCGACCTGATTGTTCTTGGGCCGGGGAGTCTTTATACCAGTATCATTCCGAATCTATTGGTGAAAGGGCTTCGCGACAAGATTGCTTCGGCCAAGGCTCCGTGCATTTATGTCTGCAACATTATGACGGAACCTGGAGAGACTGACCATTATGCGGTCGCCGACCATTTAAAGGTAATTATCGAGCATGCTGGGAAGGATCTGGTTGATGCGGTGCTGGCTGCCAGAGAAAATATATCTCAGCAAGTCAGGGAACGCTATCAGGCAGAAGGCGCTGAGGTTGTGGACGGTGATGCCGCTGAGGCCGAAAAACTGGGTGTTCGTTACTTTGAAGGCAGTTTTTACACCGGCGGGGAAGTTGTCCGGCATAATCCGGATAAGCTGGCTAAAGAAATTCTGCGTCTGTTATTCCGTCTGAAGCCCGTGAATGAGAGAGTCGCCATGGTTGATTCGTATCTGCTGAATCGAAAAATTAAGTCGATATAAATATAAGCCGCTGTTGACGAAAAAGGATATTATTTTGAAGGGCCGGAGTTGATGGTATGTCGTTTAGTGCCATAACCAAAGAGGAACTAGCCAGACTGGAGCTGCAGAAGGATTGTTGTGAGCTGGCTGAGCTGGCTTCGCTTATCCGCATGGATGGAACACTGCAGATCAGCGCGAATCAGAAATATTCCCTGAACGTGATCACTGAAAGCGCTCCTGTGGCGCGAAAAATATATAACCTGGCCAAAGAATCGCTGCATCTGCCAGCCGATATTGTGGTCAGGCGGAAATTAAGACTGAAGAAAAACAATTCTTACCTGGTGAAGATTTACCCCAGAGAGATGAGTGATCTGCAAAGACTCGGATTGTTTAATGAAGAGGGAGAAATCCAGGCCGGAATTGATAAGAAACTTATTGCCAAAAAATGTGACCAGAAGGCTTACCTCCGCGGGGCATTTCTGGCCGGAGGCTCGATCAGCAACCCTGAGGGGAATTATCATATGGAGATTATCACGAATGATCCGGTTCTGGCAGGAGACCTGAGCAAACTTTTGAACAAATTCGATCTAAAGGCGAAGGTCAGTACCCGTAAGAATTTCCATGTGGTTTATTTAAAGGAGAGCGAACATATCGTCGAGTTTCTGGCGCTGATTGGTGCCCACCAGGCGTTATTTGAGTTTGAAAATATCCGGATCATCAAAGAAATGCGCAACCAAGTTAACCGGATCGTTAATTGTGAGACTGCCAATCTGAATAAGACGGTGGACGCCGCAGTACGTCAGTTAGAAAACATTCGGCTGATTGAAAGGACCATCGGACTCAAAGCCCTGCCGGAAAATCTGCAGGAGATTGCTTGCCTGCGTCTGGAATTTCCAGATTATACCTTGAAAGAACTGGGTGAAATTCTGACCCCGAAAGTCGGTAAATCCGGCGTCAATCACAGACTGCGCAAGATTGAAGAGATTGCCGAAAAGATCCAGACGGATAAGAACAAACCACAGCCTGGCAAAGGAAAGAGTTAAAGCAAATGTTTTCGATCACGATGGTAATGCAATTTCTAGGCGGACTGGGACTGTTCCTGTACGGGGTTAATGTTACTTCGGAAGGGCTGCAGAAAATTGCCGCGAAAAAGTTGAAAAACATCCTGGCCTCTTTAACTAGAAAGCCTTGGGCGGCGACCCTATTCGGAATTGTGATGACAGTCGCGCTGCAAAGCAGTACCGCGACAACGGTCATGATCGTCGAATTTGTCAATTCAGGCCTGATGACGCTGACCCAGGCGCTTGGTGTTGTTCTGGGGTCAGCGGTCGGGACCTCGATCGTCATTCAATTAATCTCTTTCCCAATCCTGGATTTTGCACTTTTGCTGCTTTTCATCGGATTTATTATGTTTTCTCTTGTCAGAACCACGCTGGCCAAAAGTATCGGACAAGCGCTGATCGGTTTTGGCTGTATTTTTGTTGGCATGTCTTTGCTTTCTGGAGCATTTTCACCGTTGAAAAGCTCGCCTGATGTCGATGCGTTCCTCTCCCAGTTCGGGACAAACCCGATTCTCGGTATAGCCATAAGTATGGTTGTGACAGCATTACTGCAGAGCAGTGCTGCGTTTCTGGCAATTCTGATTTCCCTCTCCACACACGGACTGCTGTCTGTGGAATCGGTCATCCCGCTGGTCATGGGGGCTCACATCGGGGGGACGCTGACGACTTTGTTTTCCTCTCTCAGCGCTGAACGGGCCGATGCGGTCAGGGTAGCCGCAGCCAACACGCTTTATCGTCTTGCTGCAGCGGTAATCTTACTGCCGTTTTTTTCGTACTTTACCCGGTTTATCGAATGGAGTGCTGCGGACCTGCCCCGGCAGGTAGCGAATACGCATCTTTTTTCGGCAGTCTTAATGGTGATTTTATTTCTGCCTTTAAACAAAATCTTAAGCAAATGGCTGATTAAGCTGATCCCGCAGCGAAGGGACGAAGGCAAAAAACCAAGGCTTATTTATATTACCAAAGCAGCTCCTGAACTGCCGGCTGTTGCTTTGACCCAGGCAAGACAGGAAATCCGCTGGGTGGCGAATAAGATCCTTGAGAATATGGTTCAAATACTGCCGCGTATCATCTTTTACGGGGATACAAAAATACTTCAGGAGCTGGAACGGACGGAGCGGGAAGTAGACTGGCACTATCAGGAACTGTCGAAATTCTTTACGGAATTATTCCGTCGGAATATGACCCGGGAACAAATTGTCGAGAGCCACAGCTACCAGTTGATCATTAAGGAACTTGAATATATTGCCGACAGCCTGATTGTGATGGCCAGGCTGGGGGCCAGGATTCATGCTGCCCAGATAATGGTTGAAGAGACTGATCAGGAAAAGGCCGGAGAATTATACATCGCTGTATCGAGCAATTTTTTAACCCTGCTGCGCTATTTGGAAAGAGGGGATCAGGCTCTTGCTTTGCTGATCATCAAAGCCCATCAGGATATTATCGAAATCTATAATCAAGTTCAGAACAGCCTGACTTGCCGGATCTCCAAAGATGATCAAGGTATGCAGGAATTGAACAGCTGGCTGTATAAAATTGGGGAGCATATTGTCCGGATCGCCAAGATATTGCAGGATTAGATGTAAATTAATTTCACAAATCATGAGAAAACACTGTTGAAAATCTTTGGTTTGTGCTATATTGTAGCTCTAAAACAGTAATAGGAACCGGAGGGGTTAACGTGCGGGTAGTCATTGTGGGAGCTGGAAAGGTTGGTTTCGGTCTGGCGCAGTACCTCGTTGATGAAGACCATGATGTCATTGTTATTGAGGAAGATGAAACACGCCGGAATATTATCCAAAACAGCCTTGATGTCATGACTATTCAAGGAAATGGAGCGAGCCCCAGGGTCTTGATGAACGCGGATGTCCGGTCGGCAGACTTGATGATTGCGGTCACCGACAGTGATGAAGTGAACATGGTAGCGTGTATGGCCGCGAAACAGGCCGGAATACATCAAACAATCGCCCGAATCCGTAATAGCGAATATATTGGTAACGAGGAATCCGAATTCCATCGTTCTTTGGGAATCGATCTGACGATTAACCCTGAACATGTTACCGCGGTTGAAATAAGCAGGATCTTATTTATTCCGGCAGCACTAGAGGTCGAAGATTTTGCCGATGGAAAAGTCAGGTTGTTGGAAGTAAGGATCCGGCCAGAATCACCGCATACAAATATCCCGATTTCCGAACTGGATCTTCCAAAAGATATTTTAATTGTTGGCATTCTGCGTAAAAACAGGATGATCATACCGAACGGCGCGGAGATGCTGAAGCCAAGCGACAATGTTTTTCTTGTCGGCGATCCGCAAGCTTTAAATGAGATCCAGGATGAGTTTACCGAAAAGATGGTCCCGGTCAAGAAAGTCATGATCATCGGAGCCGGCCGAATTGGCCGCAATCTGGCCGTTCTGCTCGAAAAGGCAGGTATGATCGTCAAGGTGATCGACAAGAATCCGGAACGGTGTCAGGCTTTGGCCAAAAGCCTCAAAAAGGGAACTGTGTACTGCGGAGAAGGAACCGATGTTGATCTGTTGATGGAAGAAGGGGTCGGAGATGCCGATGCCGTAGTCTGTCTGACAGATGACGATAAGCTGAATCTGCTTCTGGCCCTAATGGCCAAAGATCTGGGTGCCCAGAAAACAATTTGCCGGGTAGGAAGAACGGAGTATATTCCCCTGATGGAAAAGGTAGGAGTGGATTCTGTCTTATCACCAAGATTGATCACAGCCGGTTTTATTCTGAGCCAGGTCCGCAGGGGTAAATTTATTTCCGTGGCTCTGCTGGAAGGGGCCAAAGCGCAGGCTATGGAAATCGGCATATCTCCGACGTCCAAAGTTGCCGGCAAGAAGCTGAAAGAGGTCAGGTTTCCCTACAATTGTCTGGTTGGAGCAGTCCTGCATCAAGGTCGGGTTTACGTGCCAAACGGTGAATCCGTTCTGATGCCCGGTGACCAGGCGATAATCTTTGCACTGCCTGATACGATCATTAAGGTCAATAAATTCTTTTAACGGAGAATCAGGATCATGAATTTTACGCTGCTGGAAAATATCTTGGGAAGGTTCTTGATTGCCTACAGTTTTGCCATGGTTGTTCCGATTGCTGTTGCACTGTTCTTTCAAGAGAAGGTCGGCTGGGCTTTTCTAATTTCTTTTTGCGTTACCGTCATTGTCGGAACAGTTATGCGCCTGCATGGAAAAGTTGAAGGCAAAATTAGCGTGCGGGAAGGCTTTGCAGTTGTCGGGGGAGCCTGGATTTTTGCGTCGCTGTTTGGGGCGCTACCTTTTATTATTTCCGGCGTCGTTCCAACCTATATTGATGCGTTATTCGAAGTGGTTTCCGGCCTGACAACGACGGGATCAAGCGTATTGAGTAATCTGGAGGTTCTGCCCAGGAGCATTCTTTTCTGGCGCAGCCTGACCCACTGGATGGGCGGGATGGGGATCATCGTGATGTTTATTGTACTCCTCCCGAACCTTGGCATTGGGGCAGTCCACATCTTTAACTCCGAAGTCCCTGGACCGATTTCCGAGAAGATTGTTCCGAGAATCAAAGATACTGCGCTGATTCTCTGGGGGATCTACGCAGGGCTTACAGTGGCGACGATTGTGCTGCTGTTGTTCGCGGGGATGTCCCTTTTTGATGCGGTGAACCATGCCTTTGCCACTGTGGCGACAGGCGGCTTCTCCACGCGCTCGGCAAGTATTGCTGCCTACAATTCTTTCCCTATTGAGCTTGTTCTGACCATTTTCATGTTTATCGCAGGTTCAAACTTCAGTCTTTTCGTCCAGGCTTGGCGGAAACGTTCTTTGCGTCCGCTCAAAGATACGGAATTGAAATATTATTTTTTAATAGTTGTTGTGTCTACGCTCATTATCACCGGTTCACTTGTCATCCAGCAGGGCTGGGGATCACTTGCTGCTCTGAGACATTCCGTCTTTCAAGTGGTAACGCTGATGACGACTACCGGATTTGCATCTACTGATTTTGACCAGTGGTCGGGGCTAGCAAAATTGATTTTATTTTTTTTAATGTTCATCGGCGCGAGTGCCGGATCCACTGCCGGTGGTTTAAAAGTGTCCAGAGTAATTTTATTGGTCAAAATGGGTCTGGCTCAGCTCAGACAAGCGATCCATCCGCGCTTGGTAGTCAATATTGTTGTTCAGGATAAAGTGATTGACACGACAGTGCTGAGTAATGTGGGACGGTTTTTCTTCGTTTACTTCCTGACGTTTGCTATCGGGTCTATTCTTTTGGCCGGTACAGGTCTGGAGCCTTTTGATGCGATGTCGGCAGTTATTGCGAATCTCAGCAACGTTGGACCAGGGTTTGGCGTCGTCGGACCGATGTTTACCTATGCACCGATTGAACCTTTCGGGAAAATTGTTTTGACAGCGTGTATGCTGCTGGGCAGGCTGGAACTCTTTACCCTGCTGGTCTTTCTAACGCCGGAGTTTTGGAAATCGAAAAAAAGCTGGTAAGCTGCTGGTAAGCTTATCTCAAAAAACTGGCTACGGCCAGTTTTTTTGATGGTGGCCTAATGCCGAACGAAGATTCTGTGAATATGAATTGCCTAATGAAAAAAACATGCGCAAACAAACAAAAACATGTTAAAATAAAACATAAAAACAAACAAATATGTTCATTTGAACAGAAGGAATCCGGGAAATGATATTCTGAGCATACGACCGAATAAGAAAATAAGGGAAAAGGGAAACTAAACCTGTTCTCCAAACATATGAAAGAAAAAGAGGGAGATATAACGATGAATAAAATCGGAATCGATGAAATAGACGTAAAGGGAAAGTGTGTTTTCGTACGCGTGGATTTTAATGTGCCGATGGACGATCAGCAAAATATTACGGATGATACCAGAATCAGGGCTGCACTTCCGACGATCCGTTATCTGAAAGAAAACGGTGCTAAAGTCATTTTGGCTTCCCACCTCGGAAGACCCAAAGGCAAAGTCAATCCCAAATATTCACTGGCACTTGCAGCAGCACATTTAGGCATTCTGTTGGAAACCGAAGTGAAGCTCGCTCCTGATTGCATCGGGCCCAAGGTTGCAGCGCTGGTTGAACATATGGAAGATGGGCAGGTTCTGCTTCTGGAAAATGTCAGATTTCATGAGGAAGAGGAAAAGAATGATCCTGATTTTGCACGCAGCCTGGCCGGCTTAGCCGATATCTACGTGAATGACGCGTTTGGAGCGGCGCACCGGGCGCATGCCTCAACTGAAGGGATAGCCCAATATATACCTGCTTATGCTGGATTCTTGATGAAAAAAGAAGTGGACATCCTTGGCCAGGTGCTCGGTCAGCCGACCAGACCATTTGCTGCGATTATTGGTGGAGCAAAGGTCAGTGATAAAATTGGTGTCATAGAAAATCTGCTGAAAAAGGTGGATGTTCTGATCATCGGAGGCGGGATGGCCAATACGTTCCTGAAGGCACAGGGCCTGGAAGTCGGGAAATCACTGATTGAAGAGGACAAGGTGGAACTGGCCGCCGAACTTCTCCGGCAGGCCGAGAGTACCGGCGTAAAACTGATGCTCCCGCAGGATGTAGTCGTTACGCTGGAGTTCAAAGCGGACGCCCCGTTCAGAGTTGCAGAGGTCTCCAATATTCTTCCGGAAGAAATGGCTTTGGATATTGGCCCGGCAAGTGCTGAATTATTTGCAGAGGCGATTCTGCCTGCGAAGACTGTCATATGGAACGGCCCGATGGGCGTATTTGAAATGGAAAACTTTGCGCGGGGCACGGAACAAATCGCGCTGGCGATGGCTAGATGCCAGGGAACAACGATTGTCGGAGGTGGGGACTCTGTTGCTGCTGTGGAAAAAGTAGGTGTGGCAGAAAAACTGACGCATATTTCTACCGGAGGGGGAGCTTCGCTCGAATTCCTGGAAGGAAAGATTCTGCCGGGTGTAGCAGTACTAAAAGAAAAAACTGAAAACTGAAATTGACTCAATTTCAGGTATTAGCGGAATTTAAAGAATCAGTCTACGAGATATGAATATCACAAAATAAGATATAAAAATATCAGGCATAGGAATATATTACAGATAAAAAAGCTATGGGAGGGGTCTCTGATGACAAGAAAGCCGATCATTGCAGGTAATTGGAAGATGTATAAGACGGTACAGGAAGCCAAAGATTTTGCCGCGGGACTGTTGGAAAATTTGGAGAAACTGGAAAATGGAACAAACGCGGAAATGGTAATTTGTGCACCGTTTACTGCGCTGGCTGCCTTAAAGGATGAACTTGAAGAGAGTATCATCCATATTGGCGCCCAAAATATGTATTATGAGACACAAGGCGCGTATACCGGAGAGATATCGCCGCTTATGCTGACAGAGCTAGCCTGTACCTATGTGATTATCGGCCACTCGGAACGCAGGGAATATTTTAAAGAAGATGACGCGCTTATAGCAAGAAAAGTTAAGACCGCACTGGACTTTGGACTGACGCCAATTCTGTGTGTCGGTGAGAACTTGGCTTTGAGAGAAGCAGGTCAGGCCCTAGTCTTTGTGCAAGGGCAGGTTGAGAATGCCCTCAGGGAGTTGAGTCCTGAAGCAATCAGAAAGATTGTTGTTGCATATGAACCCATTTGGGCTATCGGAACAGGCAGGACAGCCTCTCCGCAGGATGCCCAGGAAATGTGTGCCGCAATCCGTACCACCCTGGCGAGGCTCTCCGCTGAAGCCGCTCAGGAAATACGAATTTTATACGGTGGAAGTGTCAAGGGTTCCAATATCGCCGAACTGATGGATCAGCCGGATATTGATGGTGCGCTGGTCGGTGGAGCAAGTCTGGACTTCCTTGGATTTACTGAACTGATTGGCAGCGTGAGGTGATTTTGATGTCCGAGGCAACAGGGAGGCCGCTCCTGCTGATGATCCTGGACGGTTGGGGCTGTAGCAAAGAAAAGAATGGAAATGCAACGCTGCTTGCAAAGATCCCGAATTTTTCCCGTTTGCAGGAAAGTTATCCACATACTCTTCTTAACGCTTCGGGTGCTGCAGTGGGATTGCCGGAAGGACAAATGGGCAATTCGGAGGTCGGCCACTTAAACATTGGCGCCGGCCGGGTCGTCTATCAGGAACTGACACGGATCTTCAAGGCAATGGACGAAGGAGACCTTGTCAAGAATGAAGTGCTGCGCGAAGCAATGACCCGAGCCAGGGATTCCGGAAAAGCTTTTCACTTGCTGGGGCTGCTTTCGGACGGTGGTGTCCATTCCCATATCCGTCATTTGTTTGCATTACTGGACATGGCGGTTGAGGCCGGCGTAGAGAAGATTTATATTCATCCGGTTCTTGACGGCAGAGATGTTCTTCCCCAAAGCGCCAAGGAATTTATTCGGCAGCTGGAAAATAAACTGAAACAGCTTGGCAGAGGAAAAATTGCTACAGTTAGTGGGCGTTATTATGTGATGGACAGAGATAAGCGCTGGGACAGAGTGGAGAAAGCATATAAAGCCCTTGTAGCCGGAGAGGGGCCGATGGCCTGTAATGCTCTGGCAGCTGTAGAGAATGCTTATGACAAAAAGATTGTCGATGAGTTTGTTGACCCGACCGTAATCACGGATGAATCAGGCCGTCCAGTGGCGGTCATTGAAAACGACGACAGTGTGCTTTTCTTTAATTTTCGGGCAGACCGGGCCAGAGAAATTACCCGGGCGTTTATTGAAGAAAATTTTGAAGGTTTTATACGGACAAACCGTCCCCGGGTGCATTATGTCTGCCTTACCGAGTACGATGCCAGCTTTGACTGTCCGGTGGTTTTTCCGCCGCAAAACCTCGAAAATACACTTGGCGAGGCTCTGGCAGCCAAAGGTCTAAGGCAGCTTCGCATCGCTGAAACAGAAAAATATGCGCATGTAACATTCTTTTTCAATGGTGGGATAGAGGAACCTGAAGATGGAGAAGACCGCTGTCTGATTCCGTCACCGGGAGTGCCTACCTACAACCTGCAGCCGGAAATGAGCGCCTATGGCATCACCGAGGCCCTGCTTAGCAAAGTGCGGGAAGATCAATATGATGTAATTGTTTTAAATTTTGCTAACGCCGATATGATCGGACATACCGGATATCTTCTAGCGGCAGTCAAGGCCTTGGAAGCTGTCGATGTTTGTATCGGGAAGATCGTTGATGCAGTTCAGGCCAAAGGCGGGACTGTGTTAATTACTTCGGACCATGGAAATGCTGAGTGCATGATTGATCAGGAAACAAATTCACCGTTTACAGCGCATACGACCAATAAGGTACCGTTCATTCTGGTGAATGATACGTATAAAGACCGTACCCTCCGGGAGGGAGGAAGTCTCTGCGATATTGCACCGACAATGCTGAAGCTGCTGAAGCTTGATATTCCGGCGGAAATGACCGGTAAATCCTTGCTTTTATACTAGTATCCATGGCAAACAAACAAACCCAGGTGTATACCCAGTACCAAGGTACTAGCAATAGCGTATGCCCAAAAAAATCAAAAAAAATGAAGGAGTGACTATGATGAGTTTTATTGACCAGGTAATTGCACGGGAAATCCTTGATTCCAGAGGTTTTCCGACTGTTGAAGTAGATGTTGTGCTGGAAGACGGCACCATGGGGCGGGCTGCTGTGCCGTCCGGCGCTTCCACCGGAGCTTTTGAGGCTCTGGAACTGCGCGACGGGGACAAGAACCGTTATCTTGGCAAAGGCGTTCTTCAGGCGGTTGACAATGTCAATGACGTGATTGGTCTGGAAATGGAAGGACTCAATGTCTTTGATCAGCCGGGGATCGATCGGACGCTTCAAGAGATCGACGGAACGGAAACCAAGAGCAAGCTTGGAGCTAATGCCATTCTGGGCGTATCGTTGGCTGCAGCCAGAGCGGCCTCTCTTTATCTCGGCCTGCCGTTCTACCAGTATATCGGCGGCATTAATGCCAAGGAGCTTCCCGTGCCGATGATGAATATCCTGAACGGAGGCAAACATGCCGACAACAATGTGGATATTCAGGAATTTATGATTATGCCGGTCGGAGCAGCCAGCTTTGCCGAAGCGATGAGAATGGGCTCGGAAATATACCATACCCTTAAGAGCGTCTTAAAGGGGAAAGGTCTGGTAACCGCAATCGGAGATGAAGGCGGCTTTGCGCCGAACCTTGCTTCCAACGCCGAAGCTTTGGAAGTCATTGTCGATGCCATTCAAAAAGCCGGCTACAAACCTGGCGAAGAGGTTACACTGGCGATTGATGCAGCGGCTACCGAAATGTATAAAAACGGCCTATATGTTCTGGAAGGCGAAGGATTGACGAAAACCGCGGACGAAATGATCGCCTACTATGAAGACTTATGCAGCAAATTTCCGATTGTCTCGATAGAAGACGGTCTGTCAGAGGAAGACTGGGACGGCTGGGCTAAACTCACCCAACGGCTCGGCAACAGAATCCAGCTTGTCGGGGACGATTTGTTTGTTACGAATCCAACGCGGCTTAGCCGGGGAATTCAGGCGAAGTGCGGGAATTCCATCTTAATCAAGCTGAATCAGATTGGCACCCTGACCGAAACCCTCGATACGATCGAGATAGCTAAAAGAGCCGGCTATACCACGGTTATTTCCCATCGGTCCGGAGAAACAGAAGATGTCTCTTTGGCCCATATTGCCGTAGCAGTCAATGCTGGACAGCTGAAAACAGGCGCGCCGGCTCGTACGGACCGTTTGGTTAAATATAATGAACTTCTCCGGATTGAGGAAGAACTCGGGTTAACCGCTATCTACAAAGGCAGAGCCGTGCTGAAATAGTCAGTCCTGGGTCCATCCACAATCGGCTATGGGCATTCCATCCGCAATAATCGGCCATTCAGGCCGTATTCCCTTGCGTCAACACTGGGGCTGTGCTAAAATAGCAATACTGACCATAATCAGACAAACATGCTATTTTATGCCGACCAGGGAAACATATGCTGTAAATAGTTAAAGCCGGGTAAAATAACGGTTTAAACCTTTGAGGGAGGTGAAAATATGACAATAGCAATCGTTGTAATTTTAATTATCAGTTCTCTCGGGTTAATCGCCACAGTTCTGCTGCAGCCAGGAAAAAGCGCTGGTCTTTCCGGTTCGATCACCGGAGCGGGTGAGCAATTTTTCGGTAAGGCTGCCAAAGGAAAGGAAGGCTTATTCGCCAAATTTGGTGTTGTATTTGCCGTTTTGTTCCTTGTAAGTTCGCTAGGGCTGACCATGTTTTTAAAATAAGATAACAGCAAGATCCCGTGACCTGCAGATTTATCCGTAATTGTGCGGATTATTCGGTATAAAATAAGGTCAACACACCAGGCTGCGTGGAACATACTTCGTGTGGTTATTTATTAGGAGGTAGTAGGAATGGATTTCTCACAGATACCCTTAGTGGGTGTAGGAGCAGGAATTATCGGACTGCTCATGGCATTGTTTTTTGCAAAAAGTGTACTTAAGGAAAGCGCCGGAAATGACAAAATGAAAGAAATTTCCAAAGCGATTCAAGTTGGCGCGATGGCTTATCTAAACCGTCAATACAGAACGCTTATTCCGATTGTTATCATTATTTTTATTGCTTTATTTGCGTTAAAAGGTAACGCTGCGGCACCACTGTCCTTCTTGGTTGGTGCAGTAGCTTCAGGTGCTGCAGGTTATGTCGGCATGGGGATTACGACCAGAGCCAATGCCCGTACAACAGAAGCTGCCCGTACCAGTTTGAACAAAGCACTCGGCGTGTCATTCCGTGCAGGCGCAGTTATGGGATTTTCGGTGGCTGGTCTGGGTCTGTTAGGTGTTGCCGGGCTGTTTATGATCTTTGGTGATGCTGAAACCATCAACTCCTTTGCTTTTGGCGCAAGTGCGATTGCACTGTTTGCCCGTGTCGGTGGAGGTATCTTTACCAAGGCTGCTGACGTTGGAGCGGACCTTGTAGGGAAGGTTGAAGCCGGAATTCCTGAAGATGATCCGCGTAACCCGGCAGTTATTGCTGATAATGTCGGTGACAACGTTGGTGATACAGCAGGTATGGGTGCCGACTTGTTTGAATCTTATGCTGCAACCGCCATTTCCGGCATGCTGATCGGCTTTTCGGTCTTCGGCGGTCATGGCATTGGCGAGTCTATCTTCCTGATTATCGGTGCGATCGGTATTCTTGCCTCGATTATTGCCAGCTTCTTTGTGCGCACAGGAGAAAAGGCCAATCCACAGATGGCTCTGAACATGGGCCTTTGGGGAACAAATGTGATTACAGCTATTGGTTCTTTTGCCGCAGTCCATCTGCTGATGCCGGCAACTTATGTCACAGAATCCGGACTCGTACTCACACCAAACAGGATATTTTTAGCCATTATCTGCGGTCTTGCAGTAAATATTATCATTGGTTTGATCACGGAGTACTACACATCCAATGAAAAGAAACCGGCTCAGTCGATTGCCAAGGCCTCCGAAACCGGAGCAGCTACGAACATCATTACGGGTTTGGCTGTCGGTCTAAAAAGTACAGCTTTGCCGGTCATTACGATTTGTGCTGCGATCCTGGTGGCTTATCAGGTTGCGGGTATATATGGCATTGCGATGGCTGCAATGGCGATGCTTTCCACAGCGGGAATCATCGTTGCGATTGACTCTTTCGGACCGGTGGCTGACAATGCCGGCGGTATTGCCGAAATGGCTGAACTCGATCCGAGTGTGCGTAAAACAACAGATAAACTTGACGCTGTTGGAAATACCACAGCTGCCGTAGCTAAAGGCTTCGCGATTGGATCAGCTGCAATTACCGCGCTGGCTCTGTTCAACGCGTTTGCTGAACTTGCCGACCTTCAGGTCATTGACATTCTTGTGCCGACGACGATTGTCGGTCTATTTATTGGTGCTGCCCTGCCGTTCCTGTTCTCCGCTTTTGCGATGCAGGCGGTCGGAAGAGCTGCGTTTGACATGATTGCTGAAGTCCGCCGTCAGTTCAGAGAAATCCCCGGACTGATGGAAGGCAAAGCGAAACCTGATTATGCAGCCTGCGTTGATATTTCGACCAAAGCGGCAATCAGACAAATGATCGCTCCAGGTTTACTGGCCGTATGCACACCGGTACTTGTTGGATTTATTTTAGGCAAGAGCGCCATGGGTGGAATGCTCGCAGGCGGTACATTTGCCGGCTTCCTGATGGCCGTATTCATGGCCAACGCCGGCGGGGCCTGGGACAATGCCAAGAAATATATTGAATCCGGACATCATGGCGGCAAGGGGACTCCTGCTCACGCTGCAGCTGTTATCGGCGACACCGTTGGCGATCCGTTCAAAGATACTGCCGGTCCTTCCCTGAATGCTTTGATTAAGGTTATGGGAACAATTTCCCTGATCATCGCTCCTTTCCTTCGCTAAGAGGTTAGGTCCGTCCAAACATCGTTTTCAAGTGAAATATATGGAGATGCCTTTAAAGCATCTCCATTTCTATTTTCGTATGAACTTTATTTATCCTAATAAATCATTTTATTTATTCTTTAAGACTATCAGCGAAGCTTATTTACCATCATAAAATCAAAGACATTGCATTCAGTAAAAAAATCTGTTTAAATAAACCGATAAGGACATTATTGCCTGATGTTGGTAAGTGGAAGGGAGAAGTATGTTTACACGAGAAGAGCTGATCAAACCTTTTTACTTTTCAGGCGGAAGCACGGCGATCCTTCTGATTCACGGCTTTACAGCCTGCCCGATTGATATGAAGCCACTTGGCGAGAGATTGAAAAATTGGGGATATACAGTCCAGGCCCCGCTTCTGCCCGGCCATGGAACTTCAATAGAAGACTTGAAGAAGACATCCTGGCAGGATTGGGAGCGAGCTGTTGCCGAAGCAGCTGAGCAATTAAAGAAAACGTGTCAGAGAGTCCTTGCCATTGGACATTCCATGGGCGGATTGCTGGCACTATCTCTGGCAGCTCAGGGCAGGATCGACGGTGCAGTCTCCATCAATGCCCCGATTATTTATGTTGATGAAAAGCTGCATCAGGCCGAAAGCTTGATAGGAAAAATAGAATATGTTGGCAAGCCGCATAAAACCGCTGAGATCAGCCTGAACAGCGAGGGAATCCCACATTTTTCCTATATTCAGGTACCGGTAATATCATTTATTTCCTTAAACCAAGCCATTGAACGAATGAAAGGAAAGTTGCCCCAAATTAGCTGTCCGACGCTTATGGTCCAGAGCATGGCTGACGGGACAGTCCATCCGTCCAGCGGCGAATTTATTCAGAAGAGCATCGGAGACCGTTATTGCGATGCAGTTTACTGGAAAGATGAGGACCACTATCTGCCGTTGAGCGCAGCGCGGGACGAATTGGCCCAAAAAATACGGGAATTTATAGAAAAGCGTCAGCTGCTGGTCCCATAGGTCGGTTTACTGATTTTTTCTCAAAATAATCTCAAGGAAATACCCATTGCCTGAGCGGTCAACAACGGGTAATATTATTAATAGATAAAGCAGCGAGGTGGAAATAAATTGGCTGAGGGAATTAAGGTCATCGCTGAAAACAGAAAAGCCAGGCACGATTTCTTTGTCGAGGACAGTTATGAAGCCGGGATCATCTTAACGGGGACCGAGATAAAGTCAATCCGGGCCGGCCGTGTGAATCTCAAAGACAGTTATGCTGAGATTATCAAGGGTGAGGTCTGGCTAAATCAGATGCATATCAGCCCGTATGAACAAGGGAACAGGTTCAACCATGATCCGCTGCGGAAGAGAAAACTGCTGCTTAATCGCACCGAGATTATTAAGATGGGGGATAAGGTCAAACTACAGGGAATGACCCTTGTCCCGTTAAAGATTTATCTCAAGCACGGCATGGCCAAAATTGAACTTGGGCTGTGCAAAGGCAAAAAAACTTATGACAAGCGGGATGATCTGGCCGAGCGGGATGCCAAAAGGCAAATGGAACGGGATTTAAGAGACAGAAACAAGGGTTAGTTCGGGGAAAGGGGATGGGGAAATGGACAGCAATCTACGAAAAAAAGCTGAAAGTCTGATCAATATCTATCAGCAGGTTGCCAAAGATTTTCGCTGGAAAAATTCAAGCAGTATCAATACGCTGATTGCTTTGTCTTATGTAACCAAAGACAAGGCTTATGACAGGAAAGAAATCGAAAGGGTCAATGACTATATCAAAAAGAATTTGGGTTCTTTTTCGAGTTTCAGACAAAGATCCATTCTGTATTCAGCCTTGCTGCTCGTCAATTCTCCCGATCCGGAAACAAAACTGGATATCCTTCTTGCTTATGATGAGAAACTCAAAGAAAACGGGTTTCGCAGTTACACATACAGGCCGGTGACTGCCTATACACTGTTCTTGAATTGCGAACCGCGCAAAGCCGATATTCGGATTGCCAAAGCCTATGAGATTTTCACCGAAATGAAGAAACATCACCCCTGGCTGACTTCCGGTGATGATTATGCTGTCTCAATCCTGCTTGCAGCTTCGGATAAACCCGTACAGAGTATCATAGCCAAAATGGAAGAGCTGTACAAAGAACTTCATGAATGTGGTTTTAGCCGTGGAAACGGGCTCCAATTCTTGTCGCACATCTTAAGTCTGAGCGAGGAGAACAGTAAGGCTAAAGCTGCAAGATGCCGCATCCTGTATGATTTCTTCGGTCAAAATAAATTAAAAGTCTACGCCAATAACTATGGAACACTCGGTCTGCTTACCTTGCTTGAAGATAAAAGCCAGAGAGCTGCGCGTGAGGTGCTCGGAATGAGTGAAGTTCTCCGAGAAGACCGAAATATCCGCTGGCTGGGCAAGGAGACTATTTTTCTTACAGCAGCGTCGCTCGTTTCTTGCACGATGTTGGAAAGCCTCAAAAACAGCAATGATGTGATCTATACCAATGCTTTTGTGACAATTGAAGCACTCATCGCAGCTCAAAATGCAGCAATGATCGGCGCTGCGTGTGCCGCAACGGCTGCATCCAGCGGTAGCTAGCGTGTATCGATCATCCGCCAGGCAGTTTTGTCTATCAGGTGGCTATTAAAAGCAGACTCCGCATCCATAAAGACATGATCATAATGGCCAAATTCTAATTGCTGAAATGCTGATTGATTAATAATAAGGTGAGACATACCGCCCTGATTTGAAACATAAATATTTGCAGTCTCCCTTGTGATTGTATTTGTAGTTGGGTCCTGCGCATAGACCTCATTTCCTTTGACGATGAGGGTCAGGTGCGAGGACTTTTCTTTATTGATAAAGACCAGATTATAACGATATTCATTTAATTCCTTAATCATTTTTTGATCTGTTTGTATCATAAGATGCAAATTGCCTTCCTTGGAGATTTCTGCATAGACAGCTAAGATATCTCCTCCTTTGTCCACATCCAAAAGCAGTTTATCCTGAACAGGGTCCTGAATCAATATATTGCCGGCATTTGGCGTAATGTCCGAATCTATATGCATGCCGCTGATTAGTTTAGCATCTGTATACTGACCGAATAATTCGCTCTGCTTTTCAAAACAGGACATCTGGAATCCCAGTGTTTTTTGCTGCGAATGATACAGCTTGATCGCATCGGTCTTTAATCTTATTTCCTGATCAGTTAGATCGAGTGTATACCACTTGGTACCGGTTTTAAGCAGTTTGGCCGGTGGCGCAAGATCCCTTTTATGCTGTGAGCCGGCTTCCGGGCTAGGCCATAAACCGCGGTGAATTAGATAAAGCCACTCTTTCTGCGGAGAATAGTTCAGCACAGTCAGCGTATATTTCGTGAAAGCATTGGTAGCCCAATGATCCGGATGTTTATCATTCGGGTGCGGCATGACAATATCGGTTGGCTGAAAATCGTGAATGATCTGTGATAAATCAGCGACAACATTTTGCCCGCAATACAGGCGGTTTTTCTTAAAACTGTCGGTATAGGGTGACCGGTCTGCTTGGGTATAGGGACTGGTGTACGGACTCGTTGAATTCCAGTTGGAAGACCATAGTGAGGCAAGTCCGCCGTCAGGATAACCCAGGAAGATAATATCGCTTTCAGAAACTCCTGATGAATCCAGAGCTTTCACTGATTCCTGCTGGCGTGTATAGCCAAAATTGATATATTCTTTTGATGTAAGCGTTATCTTTGTATAGTCTAAATGGGCTGCAACCCTATAACCATCACCATTGGTCATAAGGACCACTTTTACTTTACCTCCGTTAGCCAGCGTCTTTTTGATGAGCATACCCGCCCCCAACGTCTCGTCATCGGGGTGCGGCGCAATAATCAGGACCCGGGAGCTCGCCCCAGGCGCATCGATATGTTCCGGAGTTGTGTTGACCATATAATTGGCAGCCATCTGATCGGATAGGATAAATACAAACGCGAATACAATAATCAGAGTCGAAGCAGCCAGGAGAATTCTTCTTTTCAAGATCTTTTTCATAATACCTCAGTTAAGCTCAGCAAAATTTGTGTTTAAGAATTTTTGCTCGAGTGATTTTATACAAATTTATAAGTCTCTATGGTTAAATTGCCACCTAATATTATACCTTAAAATAAGATGGTTAAAATAGATGAATGATAAAAATATAACAAATTGAAGTGATTTAAAAATTAACATTCTATATAAAATTCTGTATAAAGTGGTATTATTTCAGGATGGTGTATTAAAATAACAAAAACAAATGCAAGTAGAACTCAAAAAGATAAAGCATTTAAAAAAATAATTGTAATAAAAAAGTAATTAAAATTAAAAATAAGGTTTTATAAGCCTGAATCATGCTTATTAAGGAAGATGTTTATGTTTTCTTAACATTAAATAAAAATTTTTAAGTTGGTACTAGTCAAAATGTAGAGATATGGTATAATGATATCGCTACACTTTCTCGGGGGCGTTTTAGACTCGCTCGGGGGAGCAATGGCAAGAGTTGCGTGTCGAGATCCCGCTTGACCTCGTTAAACAGCGGACAAACAATAACTGACAAAACAAATTACGCTTTAGCAGCTTAAGCTGCTACATCCTGCCTTCTGTGTCTGCGGTGAAGAGTTCAGGGTGTCAAAACAGCAGGCTATCCTGTGAGACCACCGTCTGAGGTCAATCAGGTAAACTAATCAGACTGGCTTCAAAGGAATCCCGCTTTCAGGAGTCCCGCGAAGCGAGAATTAAAATGAGAGCTACACACGTAGATGCTTTTGGTATTGTCTTTCGATACAGGGGTGCAAGTCCCCTCGCCTCCACCAAAATTCGTCCAAAAACCTGCTATTCATGCGGGTTTCAGCGTTTTTACGAAGTAAATTTTAAACGGTTTTCTAACCGTTTTTTATTTTGAGCAGAAAATTGCAAACAAAGAAGGCCATCAAGCCTTCATTGCTGCCACCAATTTCTTTGTTTTGAACAAAGACAAGACGAGTGTGACAAACTCATATTGACGGCTTGTCCCAAAATCGACACCAGTGTCGATTTTGGGACAAGCCTAGTTATTGGATGCTTATCAGTGAGACTAATGTCGCAAAGAAGGAATTTATCAATTTGCCCAGAAATTACATTTATATCCATTGTATGACTGCTATTCATGAGTTTAACTTTTATATCCGGGAAATAGGCATGTGTCGGCTTATCTGGGATAAATAAAATGTGTCATTATTGATACTTTAATTGTGTTTCATATGTCTAAGTATTAATTAGATAATATAGAATTTTGCTCTCGAAACATGAATCTTTTGGTTTGCTGGTGCATTTTTTTATTTTTGGGAGGTGGAAACTTTGGATTTTATATTTATAGTACTTTTTATAATTTTTCTCGTTGACATTGTCTACTTTATTAGGAAAACTATAAACCAAAGAGAGAAGCAAATAACTCAGATGGATCAATTTATAGAGCTATATAAAAAAGCAAATGGATTGAATCCGCTTTCCATGCGCGATGAATGAATTGAATTATAAATAACATTAAAATAACAAAGAGAAGTGTTAAATGGAGAGATTGTCTGCACATATTTCTTTTTGAAAGAAGGTGTATCTCATGAAAATGGTACTTTTGCCCGAAACTCGTGCTGGGAAATGGTCAGTAGGGTTATTTATTGCTTTTATTGCTTTAGCTGTAGCAGGAAGTATATTTTCTTCCATGCAGGGGAATACGATTGAATATCCTAATCCAATCAATAGTCTATTTCTGGGAACTGTCATTTATCTTATGTTTTCAGCAATAATTATTGCTTCTGTCGTTGGACTAATAGGCGTCAAAAAACATAATGAACACTCTGTTTTGGTTTATCTATCAATTCTCCTTGGCATTGTATTTCTTATTGGTGTTTTAATGTTATTGATTGACAATATATTAGGACCACCAAACCAGTAAATATAATTTTTGACGTGAATGCATACTTTGTAACTTAGAAGTGTTGCAGGTGAATGTTCAAGGCACGCCGTCCATGGGTGCGCCACGAGGCGCACGAATACCAGTTGGTGAAAGTCCAACTCAACCAATAACCATTCAGTTGAAAGAGAATGAGGATATTACGACCAGTGATGGACGTAGTATAAGCCCTCAAACTCGAATAAGTGAGCCGTAACGGAAGTGAACAGGGTTAGCCTCGTTAGGCGCAAACTGCAGTCGGTCAAGCCTTCCATGGGGGAGAAACCTGCCATCGTACGGGAAGAAATGGTGAATGCACCGTATGAGACTGCCGGGGTTGTAACTGATGGCGCGCTTATAAAATGGCATTCGTGTGAACGTGGGAGGTCTCAGGTTTTAAGGCTGGTAACCCTAAACGGAAGTCTATAAGTCCAAGACGAAATGAGTTCCGGGAACCTGAGAAGTCGGATATGCCCATAGTAGCTGAGAACCTGAAGACAACACAACCTCAGGGAGCCAAGGGGCATTACCTCAAACAAGCTTTTAAAGAAAGGAGTAGTTCAGATTGGTCGATGACCTACAAATGAACCCGCGAACGCCAAAGAGCGACACGGAAAAGATACGAGACTTTCAGAGGAAGCTATATCTCAAAGCCAAGCAAGAAAAAGAATTTCGGTTTTACGTACTGTATGAGAAAATAAGAGAACCCCGATTTCTGAAAGAAGCCTACAGAAGAGTAAAAGTCAATAACGGAAGTCCCGGAGTAGATGGAGTAACATTTGAAGCCATCGAAAGAGATGGAGTCGAAAACCTTCTAGAGAGCATCAAGGAAGAACTGGAAAAGAGAACCTATCGACCCAGCCCGGTACTGCGGGTATACATTGAAAAAGCCAACGGCAAACTACGCCCCTTAGGAATTCCGACCATCAAAGACCGAATCGTACAGATGTCTTGCAAGATGGTAATAGAACCAATCTTCGAAGCAGATTTTGAAGACAGTTCCTATGGATTCCGTCCCAAGCGTTCAGCCCATGATGCAATAACAGCCATAAAAGAAAATATCCAAAAAGGAAACACAGAAATACTGGATGCTGATTTAAGCTCATACTTTGACACCATACCTCATGACAAACTAATGATACTAATAGGGAAAAGAATCAGCGACAGAAATGTATTGCATCTCATCAAAATGTGGCTCAAAGCGCCGGTAGTAGAAGATGGAAAACCCAAGGGAGGAAAGAAAAACAACCTGGGGACACCTCAAGGAGGAGTAATATCTCCGCTTCTGGCAAACATCTACTTGCATTTAGTCGACAAAATCGTCAACAAAAAGGGAGGAATCTTCGAACAAAATGGGGTAAAGATAATCCGTTATGCCGACGACTTTGTATTAATGGGAAAGCATATATCTAAACTGACTATTAAGACGCTAAAGAAGATACTGGAACGGATGGAGCTGACCCTGAACGAAGAAAAGACAAAAACACTTAATGTAAGGGAAGAAACTTTTGATTTCCTTGGCTTCACCATCGGATACAGAAAAGGCTTCAAGAACAAGAAATATTTGAGCATAACGCCGGGGCAGAAAGCGGAGAAAAAGTTCAGGAGAAACATAGACAAATATTTGAAAGAGCACATGAATGCAAACGATGCAGACCTAAGTAAAGGGCTAAATGAAAAGATACGGGGATGGGTAGGATATTTGACGATACCAGGAATAAGTCATACATCGAAGTCCCGAAGTAGCCTAAGCTATTATGTCGGGATAAAACTGGAATGGTACTTTCAAAGGAAAAGTCAACGAAGAAAGCGGCTCTCAAACCAAAGAGCAATCCATTACCTAACAAGACATTACGGGTTAATAAATATGGAAAAGGCTTCTTCAATGAAACCTGTGAATGCATTGAGATGAAGTTTGTTGGAAAGCCGTATGCGGGAAAACCGCACGTACGGTTTGACGAGGGGGAAAGGTCATAAGCCTTTCTCTACTCTACCGCGGGTGAAAGGAATTGATAGTATTCCTTCGCAGTAGTAGAATATAATAACTACAAGAGGTAAAATTATGAGGGATATTTAAATTTCGGAGGTGTAACGGTATGGCCTTGGGTATTATTCTTATTGTAGCTTCGCTTACAGGTTTAATTTACGGAATAATAAATAAGAAAAAACCCCTAATGGTATCTTCAGTTATTGCATTGATTATTATTGCAATCATTTGGATAGTATATTCGTATTTATACTCGATAAATCCTTATTAAAGGATTTGATTTATTAGAATAATCTGACGTTCAAGGCAGGCTGTGATATTGACTTCCTCCATCCGAGTGATGAATTAATCCCTCTCCTGGCCTATACCTTTTTAATGCGTTCCTTATAGCTTCCAGACACAGTTCTGTTCTCATAGGATCGGCTATTGCCCAGCCTACAATTTCTTTATGAAATAGATCCTTGATATAAGCGATACAATATTAGGCTGACATAGAGAATTATCTAAAAGGAAATAGAGAGAATTAAGCACAAGTTTGAAGATTATGAAGGATATAGCAAGCTTGAACGTAGCTAGGACAAGTCGTTTTTTTATGGGGTAGAATTCCAATTATCCGAATCGGTGCAAAGAACCCTGAGAAAATCTGAGAGGAGAACAGGGATGAGGGTAAAGAGATTATTGGTTGCGATTTTTACCCTGGCGCTGGTGTGTTGGCAGGCACCGACGGTCTGGGCCGACTCAAGCTCGGTGGTGAGCGCCGATAAGTCCGTCAGTATTGCCGGTCAATCCACCACAATTAAGGCGGTGCGCGCCGATCTGAATGATCCCAATATCCGTGTGCTTTCCGTGCCGGCAGGCAAAGTCGGCGATGTTAAGCCCTTCGAGCAGATCATCGGCAGCATAGACAAAAACAAGTATGAAGTATTGGCGGCAGTCAACGGCGCGTTCTTTGAGGCCTACAATGAAGGCAAGAAGCCCATAAACGGGACGTTGGTACATAACGGGGCGACGATGCACTATGAAACCAGCAGCATGATCGGTTTCGGCAGCGCCGGCGAAGCGCAGCTCGACAGGGTGGCTTTCAGGCAGTACGTCTATGTTGACGTTACCGGAGGCAATTACCTTTATAAACAACTCTTTTACTTACGCAACTGGAATGTCATCAGGCCAGCCGGCTACACGGGTTATCGCGAGGCAATGATCACCCCGGATTACGGTACGGAAACCGGGGACACAGATATGGTCTGTGTAGTGGTACGCAATGTCAAAGACGTGACGGACAACGAATATACAGCGGGTGGCGCGAAAGTTCTGCAGAAAGGTACTGTTACGGATATCAGCCAGGGCAATACGGCAATTCCGGCTGATGGATTTTTGTTGCTGATGCCGACTGACAGCGCCTACCGCCAGCTATTCCATGTTGGATCGACCATTGATTTTGTGCGGCAAGTATGGAATAGCCGCACCAATATAGATGATACGGCCGATTGGATAAATTTGACCAACATCACCGGCTGCGGCCCGAGCCTCATCTTGGATGGCCAGGTGACTGCCGATCCAGCCGGTGAGGGCTGGAACGACCCAAAACTCACCACGGCTGCCGGCAATCGCTCGTTCATCGGGCTGACGGCCGACAAACAATTGGTTTTCGGTACTACGTCAGGCCTTACGATCAAAAATTTGGCCCAGGTTGCCCAGGTGTATAACCTGACAGACGCTATGAATTTAGACGGCGGCGCCTCCAGCGCCCTGTGGCTGGGCGGCAAGACAATAACGCCCGCCGGGCGCCAACTCTCCAATATCATCGCCGTCGTACGACTGAAAGTTTCCGAGCCGGCCATGCCGGCGAGTGGAATCACTGCGGACAGATACATTGACGGGGGCAGTACGCCGGCTACCTCGGTAAAAGTGTCCCAAGAAGGATGGCTAAAGGCCGACTCAGTGGTCGTCGTCCCCGGAGAAAACAACCATTTGATCGACGCCCTGGCAGCAGCACCCTTGGTCGGCCAGGAGCAGGCGCCGATCCTTATGGTGGAAGGTGGCGTCCCGACGGCCGAAGTGATTGGTGAGATAAAACGGCTGGGAGCAGAAAGAGCTTACTGCATCGGCTTCCAAGCGGATGTCGTGTCTGAGAAATTGAAAGCAGCCATCCCCAATCTCGAGGCAAAAGTGCTGCAGGGGGAAGGGCGCGCGGAGACGGCGAACCTGGTAGGAGACGAAATTGTTGATCCACATGGGGTATTCCTCGTAGGTTTTGATGCTCTGGCCGACGCGGTGAGCGCCGGGCCCTACGCGGCGGCCAACGGATGGCTTATCCGCATAACGGACGGAGCCGGCGTCTATCATCCCGAAGCCTGGAGTTTACTAAAGGCTGGACTAGACGCCAATCATTTGGTTATCTTGGGCGGTACGTCCAGAGTCCAGGATACAAACGGATTCCGCCGCATGTCCGGCGTGGATCGCTACGTGACCAACCAGGATTTTAACGAGAAGATGGGGCTGGCGACCAGCAAGGTTTACTTTGCTGACGGCTACTCTTTGGCCGCAGCTCTGATGGTTGCGCCGTTGGCTGCCCAGAACAATTGCCCGGTTGTCCTGGCGGAAAAGAACGATCCGAACCAAGCCAGGTTTCCCGCCGGAGTCACTAACGACGCTGCTGTTATCGGCATTGGCTCGCCTGCCCGTTGACCTACGTTGATTAAATTATTGAGCATTTTAATAACCACTAAATGCTATGTTAACAGCATTTAGTGGTTTTGATTTTTGTGGATGCTGGAGACGTGAGTAGATTTCTAGAAATAATGGAATAAATGAGTTATTTTAAAAATACGTTTTAGCGTAAGAGTTAACGAAGGAGGGATTTAATTGAAAGCAATATTACTGCCTGGAGATTTTGTTCGGGAGTCCTTGGAATTACACCTGTTTTTTGGACGAATTATGAAGGAGCATTCCATATTTCTCGAAGCTGGTTTTGTGACGAAGGATGCAGCATTTGCGCAACAAGCAGATATGTTTAAGACCCAATTTGCTGAAGTATTAAGGGAGACTGTATTTTTGGCAAACGGGGTTGTCAGCGAAGAAACATTAAGATCAGGGGAATCAATAACAGATAAAACGCTACGAGCTGAACAAATTACAGAGGAGCTATCTGGGATCACTATCGAATCAGTTATTACAAATGAAGAATTCGGACTAACCCCAAATGGCGGAGTAAATCCAGCACAACTTGAGGCACAAGTCACTGCCTTAAATCAGAAAGCCATTGGTTTGACCAATGCTTTGGTCCAGTTTAAAACCAACATACTTAATGGAATGCTTCAATGTAAATTGTTCACTTTTAATTTTCCTTTATTAATAATCCATATCCGAAGAGAAGCATTATTTTACATAAATCATTTAGAGCGATTGCAAAGGCACATGGCGGTTGATTTTATTCAGGAGGCTATTGAAGAAGAAAAGTTCTGGAACAGGCAAATGGCGGAACACGCACAGTTTATTCGTCAATTATTAGATCCAACTGAATCTGGCCTAATTGTTAAAGCAGAAGGCTTTGACAAGCAATTCAATACACTTGAACAAAAGGTACCGGAAGCATCCTTAACTAAAACAGATATTAGCGGTTTAACACGGTCAACGATTACGGCGACCCGAGCATTTAGAGATTTTAAAGCAGCCGGTACAGAAGGGATACTAACGTGTAAGATAAAATCAATAATCATTCCACTCTTAGCAGATCATGTATTGAGAGAAGCTAATCATTACCTAAGAATATTAAACAGGTTAAAACGGGATTTACAGTTATAACACATTAGAATATTTCTAGGATTAGTTATTCTAGATCATTCCCGGATATTTCTTTTCCGCCCTTGCTCGCGCTAGAAGGGAAGAGTTCGTTAACTCTCCCCTTAATTGACATTCAAATATTCGTTTAGAAAATAACACCTAGAGCAATAAGAATTAAAATGGCGATAGCAATAATACCAACGCCAGCTCCACGACCGTCGTAGCCCATCATGGGCATGGGGTATGCCATTGTCGGGGATACTGTTCTGCAGCAGCAGCCACCTCTACCTAACATAAGAATTTCCCTCCTCTCATTTAATTAATTTTTAATTTAGAAAACGATGCCCAATGCAATCAACAGAAGAATGATAACAACAACAATAGCAATTCCTTCGAATCTTTCACGTTTTTCAGGGATAAAACCTTCGTAAGCCATTCTCGCACCTCCTCTTTATGGAAATTATATCCAATATAGTTATATGTTTTGTCCATAAGTTATGTTAATAATTGTCCATAAAAATCGATCAAGCTTATCATAGAAAACAGAGTGTTTGAATTGATATTAGATTATTATTTCTTATAGCATTGGGAAAACTTGTAATTCTAACATATTAGTTGCAACCACTGATCCTACTGTATCCTCCATAACGTTATTAGGCGGCAAAGCTATTGCTGTTGGGGATGGTCAGGTGGACAGTACCAAGTAATTAACCTAGGACAAAAAAATAAGCAAAGGTAAGCATAAGCTTTCCATAGTGGCATTAGAAGGATAAACCTTCCAATGCCACTATCCGTCGTAATTGGAGTGGATCCAATACCCCTCTGCTGAATGAGAATGATAGTACATTCTATGATCATCAAGCTATTTTGAAAAATATAGTTTGTCCAGGAATCTTCGTCCGGTTTCGGTCTTAAATATTTTCTCAGAAACATTTTGAATGGCGATCTCTGACAGGTCATCTTCAAAAGCATTAACAATGAAATCGGCCTCCACCAGTATCTGGTGATCAAGTCCGTCAATCTTATCATACGTATGGTGATGCGCAATCAGCCAGCAAATCCTATCAATGACCATGGGATCAAAGTTCAAATCTTCCAATAGCTTTCTGGCTTCAGGAGGCCCTTCGACTTGTTGGTGGCTTCCAGAAGCACTGTTGTATTTTTTCTCGCTGTTTTTTATCCCAATGTCATGAGTGACAGCCGCAATTTCAAGAATTTCCTGCGTGCTTTCATCCAGCCCTTCCAGCACGCCAATGGTCTTGGCAAAGCCATAGACCTTAATAAAATGGTTGATGCGCCGCGCGTCGCCCATAAAATAATTGATCATAGCGTTGATAACCTGCCCGATATGATTCATTTCGCACCTCCAGATTAAGCTGCCATGGTATTGGCCGCTGTCTTAGTCAATTCTACTATAAAATACATGTAAAAGAACTATTTTGAATAGGTAACTTTATAACTGCAGAACATTCTGTTTTCCCTTGACGGCCAGTCTTTTCGAATTATACTAATACTTAACGAATATATTCGACTCAATATGCGCAGCCATTCGGTATTTGTGCTGCGGATCACAAAATCGACGCAGTGGGCCTACCAATAAAACAGGTATTGTGATATGGTCTGCATGAGCGTAAAATGTACAAGACAGAAGTTAGAATTATGTTGCACACCAGAAATGGAGGTACTATATTTTGTTACAAGCTGTAAAAAGATTGTATGTCGAGAAAAAACAGGGGTTCAATATCGAAGCTCAGGGACTTTTTGCAGATCTTCGGGATAATTTAAGCATTGCAGGACTGCAGGGGGTCAGAACGATCAACCGCTATGATATTTCCGGGATTACCGATGAAAAATATGAGAAATCTCGTACAATTATTTTTGCCGAACTTCCCTTGGATATCCTTTACGAGGAAACGCTGGACATCTCGTCAGGGGACAGGGTTTTTGCGATGGAGTATCTGCCGGGCCAGTATGATCAACGGGCGGATTCGGCAGCCCAATGTATCCAGATGCTGACCCAGAAAGAGCGTCCGCTGATTGCTTCAGCCAAAGTGATTATCCTGGAAGGAAAACTATCTGATCAGGACTTTGCAAGAATCAAACAATACTGCATCAACCCGGTCGAATCGCGGGAAGCTTCGCTGGAAAAACCGCAGAGTCTGGAATTTGAAGCAGCAGAACCGGCTGACGTAGAAATTTTGGAAGAATTTATCACTAAAACACCGGAAGAAATCACTGTGATGCAGCAGCGCATGAATCTCGCCATGAGTGTCGAAGACTTGCTGTTCTGTCAGTCCTATTTCCGGGATACGGAAAAAAGAAACCCGACCATGACCGAAATTAAAACGATTGACACTTACTGGTCCGATCACTGCCGGCACACGACATTTCAGACTGAAATTGAAGAAGTCGATATCAAGGATGGAAATTTTTCCGGGCCTATCAAAACGGCTTTCGATTGCTATAGGGCTTCCAGGGCTAAGGTATATCAGGACAAGCTGCCCACTAAGGACATTTGTCTGATGGATATCGCTACAATGGGGATGAAAGAGCTCAAAATGGCAGGCCTGCTTAATGATCTCGATGAATCTGATGAAATCAATGCCTGCAGTATTGTTGTGACTGCCGAGGTGAACGGCCAGGAAGAAGAATGGCTGGTGATGTTTAAAAACGAAACGCATAATCACCCGACAGAAATCGAACCGTTTGGCGGTGCTGCCACCTGTCTGGGCGGTGCGATCCGAGACCCATTGTCAGGCCGGACCTATGTCTATCAGGCGATGCGGGTCACCGGCAGCGGCGATCCGCGGGTAAAGGTCGAAGATACTTTATCCGGTAAACTGCCTCAAAGAAAGATTACCACCGTTGCTGCAGCCGGATATAGTTCTTACGGCAATCAAATCGGACTGGCGACAGGTCAAGTTGCCGAAGTCTATGACGAAGGCTTTATCGCTAAAAGAATGGAGATCGGTGCGGTCATCGGTGCTGCCCCCAGAAAAAATATCATTCGCAAACCGCCTGAAGAGGGTGACGTGATTGTACTGGTTGGCGGCAGGACAGGCCGGGATGGCTGCGGCGGAGCGACGGGTTCTTCCAAAGAACATACGTTGGAATCGTTGATCAGCTGCGGTGCCGAAGTCCAGAAGGGCAATCCGCCGAATGAAAGAAAGATTCAGCGGCTGTTCCGCAATCCGGAGGCCAGTACGCTTATTAAAAAATGCAACGATTTTGGCGCCGGTGGTGTCTCTGTTGCCGTGGGGGAACTGACTGACGGCCTTGATATCTGTCTGGATGCCGTGCCAAAAAAATACGAAAGTCTGGATGGGACAGAACTGGCGATTTCCGAATCCCAGGAACGCATGGCTGTCGTCCTGGCAGCTGAGGATTGGGACAAATTCAAATGTCTGGCAACCGAAGAAAATCTTGAAGCAACCATTATTGCCCGGGTAACTGGCGATCATCGGCTTAAAATGTCCTGGCGGAGCAAGACGATCTTAGATCTCAGCCGTGACTTTCTGAATACCAACGGGGTCAAACAAAAGACGAAGGTTGAAGTGGCAGCACCGCTGGAAACGCAAAATTACTTTAACGCTATCCCCAGCCCAGTGGCCCGGGAACTGCCGGATTTACGTAAAGCCTGGAATGCTAATTTAGGCGATTTGAATGTCTGCAGTAAAAAGGGACTGATCGAGAGATTTGACAGTACGATCGGCGCGGCATCGGTACTCATGCCGTTAGGCGGAAAATACCAGCTGACTCCGGCTGAAGGCATGGTCGCCAAACTGCCGGTACTTGAAGGTGATACGACGACAGCTACGATCATGACGTATGGCTATAACCCGCAACTAGCCAAATGGAGCCCGTTTCACGGGGCTTTATATGCGGTGCTGGATGCCGTTACGAAAGCGGTGGCGATAGGCGGAGATTACCGCAAGATACGCCTTACCTTACAGGAGTATTTTGGCAAACTCAACGACGCCGGCAAATGGGGGCAACCTTTCAGTGCTTTATTGGGCGCTTATTATGCTCAAAAGCAGCTGGGTATTCCCGCTATAGGCGGAAAAGACAGTATGTCGGGCAGCTTTATGGAGCTGAATGTCCCGCCCACCCTGGTCGCATTTGCCGTTTGTACGGCAGATGCCCGCAAAGTTGTATCTCAGGAATTCAAACAGGCCGGAAGCAACGTTATCCTGCTGAAACTGGCCAGGGACGAACAGGAAATCCCTGACTTTACCATGGCGGCGAAAAACTTTGTAAAAGTCTCGGACTTGATTCAGTCAGGCTGTGTGCTCTCATCGCGTTCGGTCAGAATAGGCGGGATTGCCGGTGCTGTCAGCGAGATGGCTTTCGGCAATATGATTGGTTTTCATTTCAGCAAACAAATAGAGTCTTCAGACCTGTTTCGGACAGATTATGGTTCGATTCTGTTGGAATTGGATGACAAGGCTGATCTGCCTGCTCTGTTTAGCAGTGTCGAATACGAATTGCTCGGATGCACGCAGGAAAAACCAGTAATCGCTGTCAACGGAGTTGAATTGCTGTTGACGGATATGCTGGGCCAATGGGAAATGCCGCTGGAAAAAATCTTTCCAAGCAAGGTTGAGAATGACGAAAATACCGAAAAACCTCGGGCAGTCAGTTTTGACAAGCGCAGCACTTTTAGACCGGCGATTAAAGCAGCAAAACCACGGGTATTTATCCCTGTTTTTCCGGGGACAAACTGTGAATATGATTCTGCCAAAGCTTTCACGAAAGCCGGTGGTCTGGTCGAAACCATGGTCATTCGAAATCTCAGCCCTGCAGATATTGAAAGCTCGATCAAAGAAATGGTGAAAATCATCGATAACTCCCAGATCATCATGCTTTCAGGCGGTTTTAGCGCTGGAGACGAACCGGACGGATCGGGCAAATTTATTGCCACCTTGTTTAACAACCCACGCATCAAAGATGCCGTCATGAACCTTCTGAAACAGCGGGACGGTCTGATGCTCGGAATATGCAACGGCTTCCAGGCTTTGATCAAGCTGGGACTTGTCCCCTACGGGGAAATCAAAGAAATAAACGCAGAAGATCCTACGTTGACCTATAACAAGATCGGACGCCACGTTTCCTGCATGGCCCGGACCAAGGTTGTTTCCACACTTTCCCCCTGGTTTAGCGGTGTTGAATTGGGAGAGATTCACACGATTGCAGTTTCACACGGCGAAGGAAGATTTGTCGCGAGTCAGGAAGTCATCAGCAAGCTCATTCAGAATGGGCAGATCGCTACCCAATATGTCGATCTGAATGGAACGGTAAGTAACGATATCAAGGATAATCCGAATGGTTCCTTTGAAGCCATCGAAGGGATCACCAGTCCTGACGGACGGGTATTGGGTAAAATGGCGCATTCCGAACGGACCGGAACCGGTGTTGCTGTAAACGTTCCCGGCAACAAATACCAGCCCATTTTTGAGGGCGGCATCCGTTATTTCAATTAATAGTTCCGATCCAAATCATGTAGGCGCAACGACTATAGTTTCGATGCGCCCTCTCTGTCTGCAATACCCTAGAAAGAGAAAAGACGCCTCTATGAAATGAAGCGCCCTGTTTTGTTGCAGCATTTATTTTGGTAAATGAACACAAGTCTATTTCTTAATCTCGGTAATATTGACAATGGCTTTATTGGGCAGACAAACAGCATAATCCCCTGGGTTTTCCAGCCAGCCTGTCCGGACACAAATCTGGTCGGGACAGTTGGTTTCTTTAAATCTGATGCGGCCTTTTTCTACCAGAACAATCTCGTGGTACTTGCCCGGAAGGGTAATTTCCCGCGGTTCCTGGACCGCATTTAAATCAATACGTTCGATAAGCACGTTATTCTGTGTGATTTCGGCAAACCTGAGGTCTTTTTCATTTTGGGATTGATGGAATTTTATACTGCCTAAACCGATGAGCACGAGTAAGATTATGATGCCAACTAGGATAATATCATGTTTCTTCATGGTATTTGCAGGTCCTCCTTGAGCATTCTCCTTATGGATGTCTGACTGAACAGCACAAGAAAAACAGAACATAACTTTCTACATTCAAACATACTATAATTGATCAAGCAAAACAGTGTCAAGAGATGTCAAAAGGGAATCTGTCAAAATGGATTATTCGAAAAAATCAAAAGCATCTAAACACATATTCAGACGATGAGTGCCGGCTGTTTTGGATCAAATTCAATATGCCGATCATTGGGAACGATACCTTTAAGCATGGTATGACATATCGATATAATGAAAATGTAGGTAAATGATGTCGAATGAATAAGTAAGTTTATAAGGACTATTGAAGTTTGCAGGCAATTAATATAAACTTAAGCCGTCACTAAAACGGTAAAAATAATTTTCAACTGGGTAATACTATGCAAAAGCATACATATAAAAAATATCTGGAGGGAATTAATATGCCACTGGTAACTTCTGCTGAAATGTTTAAAAAAGTCTATGGGAAATGTGCTGTCGGAGCATTTAACGTTAACAATATGGAAATTATTCAGGGAATTGTTGATGCGGCGAAGGAAGAAAATGCACCTTTGATTTTACAGGTTTCTGCGGGTGCCCGGAAATATGCCAAACATATTTACTTAATGAAGCTGGTAGAGGCTGCAGTGGAGGATACCGGCTTGCCGATCTGCCTGCATTTGGATCACGGGGAAGACTTTGAGATTTGTAAGGCCTGTGTTGACGGCGGCTTCACTTCGGTGATGATCGATGGTTCTAAGCTGTCTTTTGCCGAAAATATTGCCGTTACCAAAAAGGTTGTAGAGTACGCCCATGCCAAAGGCGTCGTCGTGGAAGCCGAATTAGGCAGACTTGCCGGCATTGAAGATGCAGTAAATGTCAGCGTTAAGGACAGCAGCTATACGGATCCGGAGCAGGCTGCCGAATTTGTTCATAAAACTGGTTGTGATTCCCTGGCTGTTGCGATTGGCACCAGTCACGGAGCGTATAAGTTCAAGGGAGAAGCGATGCTTGATTTCGAGCGTCTTGAAAAGATAGCCTCTCTGCTTCCTGGCTTCCCATTAGTTTTACACGGCGCGTCCACGGTACTGCCGGAATTTGTGGCAAAATGCAACGAATATGGAGGAGATATCAAGGGAGCGCAGGGTGTCCCCGAAGATATGCTTCACAAGGCTGGGACCATGGGAGTCTGCAAAATAAATATTGATACCGATCTGCGCCTTGCCATGACGGCTTCAATCCGCGAGTATTTGGCGAATAGTCCTGCTGATTTTGACCCCCGTCAGTATCTAAAACCGGCTAGAGAAGCCATCAAAAATATGGTTAAGCATAAGATTGCTAATGTCTTAAACTGCAGTAATCAGCTCTAAGAATAGTATAGTGAGCGAACGACAAATAAAAGATTCCACTTAGCGGAAATACGAAATATTGCGAAAAAAGTAGACAGTTTAAGTCTGCTTTTTTATTTGATATAATGGAAAAAGGTATTTTGTAGATTTATGTAGAATTTTCCCAGAAACAATTTTTATAAGTAGGGATATTAATTGGAAAATAATCGGAGTAGGCTGGCAAGAACGGTTAACGTTCTTATTCTTGCTTTGCTGGTATTAATTCAAATTCTCTTGATCAGGTCCTGGTATAATAAGACCCTTGATGATATCGGCATCAACGCGATGACCATTTCTCGGGTTGTCGCTGACAGTATTAATATTACTGAATATGAAAAGTTACTTGCGGAGAAAGAGCCTAATGATTATTTTAGAGAGATGCAGGCATATTTTCAGCGTATTCAAGCTGAAACCGGAGTGAAGTATGTTTATGTCGAACATCAAATATCACCCAGCCAAATTGAATACATTTTCGATTCGGAGAAGGATTCTTTAGGTGAGACCGATGAACTGTCTACACCGGCAGCACATACGCATACCAAAGCTTTTCACACGAGAGCTCAGACTTCAACGCTTTGGGGTACTTTGATTACCGGCTATGCACCATTGGTCAATGCCGACGGTCAGGTCATAGGCGCAGTCGGAACAGATGTAGATATCCAATATATTTATCAGGAACTGGCCAAACGCGTCGGGCAGATCATTCTTTATACAGCAGCCATGGTCGTTCTCTTCGGCTTGCTTATTTACGTCACGCTCAGTGAAGAAATACGAAGACGGCGCGTCGTCGAAAAAAATCTTAAACAAAGTATGCAGTCTGTGAAAAATTTACTCAATAATGCCGGGCAGGGCTTCCTGTCTTTTGGATCAGACCTGTGTATTGAACCTGAATACAGCATTGAATGCCAGAGATTATTGGGTCCTGACTTAGATAAACGTAACTTCCCGGACTTAATTTATCCGAAGGATCAGGAACAAAGAGACTTTGTGAACAAAGTTCTTCTGGAATGTTTTCAGGAGAATGACCCGGTGCGCAGGGAGGTATTCCTTTCTTTTCTGCCGGATGCAATTTTCCTGAATAACTACTATATAAAAATCGAATACAAGTTTATCGCGGATAAGCGTCAGGAAGAAACACAAGCTTTGATGGTTATCTTAACGGATGCTACGGAGAAACGTGCTTTGCAGGAACAAATGGAAAATGAACGGAAAACACTTAAAATGATTGTTAAGGCTGTTATCAGCCGTAATGACCTTTTGGAACTTATTTCAGATTACCAGCGTTTTTGCCAGATGACCGTACCGCAGCTGGTTACTTGCAAAGAACCGCTTCAGCGGGTAATTGTCGATGTCAAACGAAGGATTCATACCTTTAAAGGGGAATTTGGCCAGTTTGAGATGATACATATGGTTCGTTCTCTTCACCATCTTGAAGAAGAGATCAAATCTTTTGAACAAAGGGATTCAGCAACCAGTACTGGTTTAGGTATGCTCCTGCAAAATTTGAATCTTGAACATGTTCTGAATGAAGGTTTGCGTATTCTGCAGTCAACCTTAGGGGAGAATTTTATTGTCAGAGATAAAATCATCGAGATCCCGGAAGAAAAACTGCTTGAATTGGAAGATCAAATAGCGATGCTTATTCCATCGCAGGAGGCCAATATTCTGATTACCAAAATCAGGCAATTGCGTTACCGCTCGTTCAAAGAGCTTTTAGCTGCTTACCCGAATACTGTAGAAGGCTTAGCTCAGGGCTTGGAGAAATCGTTGTATCCTCTTGAACTAGAAGGCGGAGAGTTCCCTGTAGATACAAAAAGGTACCAGGCCTTTACCAAATCACTGATTCATATTTTTGCGAACTGCGTAGATCATGGCATTGAAAACAGGGAAGACAGAATCAAAGCCGGAAAAGAAGAAAAGGGCCGCGTTGTCTGCGAAATGAAATTAGTTCAAGATCAAATATTATTAAAGATCGCTGATGATGGCAAAGGCTTAGACTTGGAAGGAATCAAACAAAAAGCGCTTGAGCTTGGGGTATTTACCGCAGAACAACTGGCAGAGCTGGACGATAAAGATATTATCCCACTTATTTTTGAAGACGGGCTTTCCAGCAAAGACAGTGCATCGATGATTTCGGGACGCGGCATCGGCATGGCGATCGTTAAACAAGAACTTGAAAAAATAGGCGGTCATTTGGATATTGTTACAAATCCTGACACTGGAACAGAATTCAATTTTCTGCTGCCAATTGGAACCGGCACTCATAGTTACGACTGAGGAGGAAAAATGGCTAAGGTATTAATCGTTGATGACTCTGCAATTATGAGGAGAAATTTAGCTGCTATCATGGGGAGAGGCGGTCATGAAGTCATAGGCGAAGCGCTCAATGGCATGCAGGCTCTGGCTGAATATGGAAATTTGCATCCGGATATTGTGACAATGGATATTACGATGCCTCTGTCAGACGGCATCGAGGCACTTGGTAAATTGCTCGGCAGGTACCCTGATGCCAGGGTGGTCATGATAAGCGCAATTAACCAAAAAGACAGGGTCTTCGAGGCAATTAAATTGGGCGCCAAGAATTACATTATTAAACCTTTTGAGGAAGACAAGGTAATCAATATTATAAACCAGGTCCTGGGTTTAAGATAATAGTTATCCGTGTGAATCAAAAATGATGTAAGGCCGACGAAGAGAGGGAGTTCTTTCTTTGTTGGCCTTCTTGTTAGGGTAATATAAATGATATTTACAACAAACAACTCGGATAGTATAATAAAGTTGTTTGAAAAAACGGCAATATCATGTTTTAAGGATAATCAATCAAATAGGGTAAATGAAACAGGATTAACCAAGAATCGGAGGAGAAAATGGCGTGCAATAAAAAGGAAACAATTGATTCTTTTACACATAAGTACAGCAAGATCTGTCAGGAAAACAGCTGGATTGATCCAAGCCTCTATAATGAGTATGGCGTAAAACGCGGCTTAAGAGATAAGAACGGGGAAGGGGTACTTGCCGGGTTAACCAATATCTCTTTAATCAAGTCTCATGACGAAATTGATGGAAAGCGGATTCCCTGTGACGGAAAACTTCTTTACCGGGGATACAATATCACTGATTTGGTCAAAGGATTTGCACATAATCAGCAATATGGCTTTGAAGAAATAACTTATCTGCTTCTGTTTGGATCACTGCCTAATGAAGAACAATTAGCCCACTTTAAAGACATTTTAGTGGAAAGCAGAAATCTTCCTAAAAATTTTGTGCGTGATGTCATTATGAAAGCACCGAGCAGAGACATCATGAATTCTCTAACAAAGAGTGTTCTTACCCTGGCATCCTATGATGAGACCATAGACGATGTGTCTTTAGATAATGTTTTGCGGCAATGTCTGATGCTGATCAGCATTTTTCCGATGCTGTGCGTGTACGGGTATCATGCCTACAATCATTATGAATGCAACGAAAGCTTTTATATCCACAGACCTGATGATCAGCTCTCCACAGCTCAAAATATCCTGAAAATGTTAAGACCGGATAAACAATTTACGGAACTTGAAGCCAAGGTGCTGGATATTGCCCTTGTACTGCATATGGAACACGGCGGGGGAAATAATTCCACGTTTACGACCAGAGTCGTTTCTTCTTCCGGTTCGGATACGTATTCCGTCATTGCGGCGGCCTTATCCTCTCTGAAAGGGCCAAAACATGGCGGAGCAAATATTAAGGTTGTCGAGATGGTGGCTGATATCAAATCCCACGTTGCCAACCCTAAGGATGAAGAAGAGGTCAAAAGCTACTTAACGAAGATTTTGAAGAAGGAAGCGTTTGACCGGAGAGGTCTCATTTATGGGATGGGACATGCTGTTTATTCGATTTCCGACCCAAGGGCCCAAATCTTCAAAGGCTTTGTCGAGAAGCTGGCGGATGACAGAGACCGAAGAAGTGATTTTGAATTATATGCGATGATTGAGAGACTCGCTCCTCAGGTCATCGCTGAGGAACGGAAAATCTATAAAGGTGTCAGTGCCAATGTGGATTTTTACAGCGGCTTTGTTTACAGTATGCTGGATATTCCGCTGGAACTGTATACGCCGTTGTTTGCGATGGCCAGAATTGTCGGGTGGAGTGCCCACCGTTTGGAAGAATTGGTCAATGCAGACAAAATCATCAGACCGGCCTATGAAAGTCCCCTTATTGATAAGGATTATAGGGTAATGCAGGAACGGTAAGACCTCTATTCGATTGATAAGCATTGGAAGGAGACAGTGTATAATTGCGGCTTAGGAGAAAACGGAGCGCAAAGCTCGAACTAGAGAAAGACACCAAGACCATTTTAGCCCCTGCGGAATGCAAAGGGAAGTGGAATGAAGTATTCGACAATAATGATCCGGTTCATTTAGAACTGGGCTGCGGCCGGGGGGATTTTATCGCATCACTTGCAGGCAAAACTGAAAATATCAATTATATTGCAATTGATTCCTACCCGGAAGTGCTGGTTTGTGTGTTAAGGAAACTTAATCAAAGCAAGCTGCCTAACGTCAGGCTGGTTTCCATGCGTATTGAAGATACCGACAGTATTTTCGGACAGGATGAAATTGATAAAATCTATATCAATTTCTGTAATCCATGGCCCAGCAAGCGACACCATAAGCGCAGACTGACACATCCGAACTTTCTAAGGAAGTACCAGACCTTTGTAAAGAAAGGATCGGAGGTTTGGTTCAAAACGGACGATGAACCACTTTTTGAAGATAGCCTGCAGTATTTTCAGGAGACCGGTTTTCAGGAATTATACCGGACATATGATTTGCATCAAAGTGGTTTTGAAGAAAATATCATGACCGAATACGAAACAAAATTTACAGGTCAGGGGATCAAGATTAAGTTTGCCGTTTTTAAGTATGAATAAATAGGATTCGCACCTATTTCTGGGAGAATGGACTGAAACCATGATTAAGCTTCCGATCAGACAGCTGGTTGAATTAATAATGCGCTGCGGGGACATTGACAGCAGGTATGCTTCCAAGGACAGGATGGCGGAAGGGGCTAAAGCGCATCGGATCCTGCAGAAGAGGAACCGTGAAACCTATGAGGACTATCGAAGCGAAGTTTCGCTTTCTGAAGCATATTGTTACAATGGCATTGATTATACGTTGGAGGGACGTGCTGACGGCATTTTCAGCTGTGAAGGCCGGACCGTTATTGAAGAAATAAAAACCACGGTGCTGCCATTGGATTCTATTAACAAGGATTTCAGCGGCGCTCATTGGGCGCAGGCTAAGTGCTATGCGTATATTTACGCTGTCCAGAACGCTCTGACAGAAGCCGCCGTTCAACTGACGTATTTCAATCTGGAGACCAATGAAACCAAACAATGGCTTAATTTTTTTGCAATCAATGAACTGACGGAATTTATCGGCAGTCTTATTCAAAAGTATTCGGTATGGGCAAGCTTTTCTGCCGAATGGGCAGAGATTCGGGACCCCTCGATCAAGGCGCTTCAGTTTCCTTTCCCGGCCTACCGGCAGGGGCAGCGGGAGCTGGCTGTACAGGCCTACCGGGCCATAGCCGGCCGAAAGAAACTGTTTGTGCAGGCCCCGACAGGAACCGGAAAAACTATCTCGGTGCTGTTTCCAGCCATCAAAGCGATGGGGGAGGCGAAAACCTCTAAACTATTCTATTTGACGGCCAAAACGATAACGCGTCAGGTTGCGGAAGAGGCATTCGAAAGAATGCGCCAAGGCGGTCTGAAAATGAAGACCTTGACGCTGACTGCTAAAGAAAAAATTTGCTTTTGTGAAAAGTCGGTCTGCCATCCCGAGTATTGTAAATATGCCAAAGGACATTACGACCGAATTAATGCAGCCATTTTAGATGCGATCAAAGAGTCTGATGATTTGTCCAGAAGTGTAATCGAGAAATACGCCCAGAAGCATACAGTCTGTCCGTTTGAACTTTCCCTGGATCTTTCGCTTTTGGCGGACTGCGTCATTTGTGACTACAACTATGTTTTTGATCCGAGAGCACATCTCAGACGCTTTTTTGCAGACAACAGCGGCGATTATGTGTTTCTGATCGATGAAGCCCACAACCTTGTGGACAGAGCGCGGGAAATGTTCTCAGCAAAGCTTGACAAAACTGCTTTTTACCAGGTGAAAAAAGCGTATAAGGGTAGAAATAAAGCGTTGGATAAAATCCTGAACCGCATCAATAAAAAGATGATTGACCTGCGTCATCAATGCGGGGAGCAGGGCTATTTGATTACGACGGAAATGCCTGCGGATTTCCTGAGCCTTCTTCAGCAATACACCGGAACTTGTGAATTGATGCTTAAGGAAAACAGAAGCTTAAGCGAGGATAGTGCTTTTCTTCAGCTCTATTTTGATGTGCTGGGTTTTACAGCAATCGCTGAATTTTACGATGAAAGATACGTTACTTTTGTGGAAACCAAGCGGGATGAGGTAACCGTGAAGCTTTTCTGCCTTGATCCATCGTTTTTGCTGGGAGAGGCGCTTAAAAGAGGCAGTTCGGCGGTGATGTTTTCAGCGACGCTGTCTCCGCTGGAATATTTCCGGGAGGTACTTGGCGGAGGTGAAGCAGACCATATTCTCTCTCTCGATTCTCCATTTGATTATCGAAAGCTTTGCGTGCTGACGGCTGACTCTGTTTCGACCAAGTATAAAGAAAGAGAACAAAGCGCTCACCAGATTACCCGGATGATTGGTTCCTTTGTCGCCCAGAAAACGGGGAATTACATTGTTTATTTTCCATCGTATAAATATATGAACGATATTTTTGCCGAGTTTGCTTCGGCCTGTCCCGATATCACCGCTGTGGCCCAGGAAGCTTCAATGGCTGAAGAAGAACGGGAACGTTTCCTGCTAAGTTTCAAAGAGAATCCTGAGAAAACCTATGTAGCTTTCTGCGTGCTCGGCGGAATATTCTCCGAAGGCATTGATCTGAAGGGAAGCAGGCTGATTGGTACGGCGATTGTAAGCGTGGGACTGCCCCAGCTAAGTGTTCAGCAGAATATCATTCGGGATTACTTTAACAGCAAAAACGGTCTCGGCTATGAATATGCGTATATGTATCCCGGAATGAACAAGGTGATGCAGGCTGCCGGCAGGGTGATTCGCAGCGAAAACGATATCGGTGCCGTTTTGCTTATTGACGAGCGGTACAGCAACAAGAAATATATAAAGCTGTTTCCAAAACACTGGATGCGGCGCAGAAACATCAAAGACAGCAAGTCTATTGAGAAAAACCTCGGATTATTCTGGCAGACAGGCAGTAAAGGTAATCCCTAAAAAGCGGGAAAGAATGAGAGAAGTAATATAAGACATAAATATAAGACATAAATATAGGACATAAATATAGGACATAGTAAGATGACTCAGAATAAATCGGAGGCATTTTTTTTATGCAATATTTACAGAATCGTTACAATTACGCAAAGTCTACGCAATAATAAATTGTTATTGTATATATAGCAAAAACATTGGAGGAGATCAGTTTATACTGAAAACATTAATAATGAGAGGAAGAATTGAAAATGAAAAAACTGTTTACGCTTATATTGGTAGGT
Organism: Dehalobacter sp.; assembly: GCA_023667845.1. NCBI lineage: Bacteria > Bacillati > Bacillota > Clostridia > Eubacteriales > Desulfitobacteriaceae > Dehalobacter > Dehalobacter sp. Next base: position 59,545 of record JAMPIU010000182.1, read on the forward strand.
ATTCTGGCTTTAGCTTTCACCGGCTGCGGAAGCAAAGACAGCACTTCCCAATCCAACCAACAGCAGGCACAGACTGAGTCCGCAGAAATTACCATCGCAGGGTCCACCTCGGTTCAGCCGATTTCTGAAGCACTCACAGAAGCATTCATGGCGAAAAACCCGAACATTAAAGTTAACGTCCAGGGAGGCGGTTCCGGAGCAGGAATCAAAGCTGCCCAGGAAGGCACCGCGGATATCGGATCTTCTTCCCGCGAGCTGAAACCTGAAGAGACCGGTCTGACGGAAACCGTCATCTGTAAGGATGGCGTTGCTATCGTAGTCAATTCTAAAAACGTAGTCAAAGATCTGAGCATCGAGCAGATTAAAAAGATTTATAGCGGCAAAATCACCAACTGGAAAGAAGTTGGCGGAGCTAACCAGACGATCAATGTGATTACCAGAGAAGCAGGTTCCGGTACACGTGGTGCATTTGAAGAATTGGTCATGGGCAAAGATAATCCGATCAGTGACAAAGCGATTGTTCAGAACTCCACTGGTGCTGCGAGAACTTCTATAGCCGGTGATGTGAATGCGATTGCCTATATTTCGATGGCAAGCATTGATGACACGGTGAAAGCAGTAACCGTAGAAGGTATTGAGGCCAATGCGGAGAATGTCCTGAATGGATCGTACAAAATTCAGCGTCCGTTCCTCTATCTGACCAAAGCAGCGCCTGCGGGTGCAGTGAAGACCTATATTGACTTTGTCATGTCGGATGAAGGACAAAGCATCATTCAAAAAGAAGGTCTTGTATTGGTGAAATGACCCAAGATTCGTCCAATGCAACAGCTATATCCGTAGAAAGAGTGCAGCATATACTCAATAAAATGAAGATAATTTGGGTCAGACAGGGTGAGTAATTATTTCACCCTGTCTGACCCAGTTAAACGTTTATCCCGAAGATTTCTCCATTAGCACTCATCGGGTTACACGATCGCTCATATCGCTTAAAAAATATTTTGATGAAAATGGGCTAGCCAAATAAGATTAAATATAGGGGATTGATCACCGATGGAAAGAACAAAAGTTGCATTTAGTGATGAAGCGTTTATTCAGACATTTTGCGCCGTTACGAATACATGTTCTTTTCATAGAGATGAAATACCTTTTATGCTGTTATATAATATGAAATAGATATGGCTTATTCTTATTGATGAAACGTTTTAATGCGAAGCATTTATCGAGGAGGACGATATGAGGAAAAGAATCTTGGTTGTGGAAGATGAAGAAGCGATTGCCCGCCTGATCAGTTATAATCTTCAAAAAGAAGGATTTGAAGTTCAGGTTTCAGAAGATGGACTTGAAGCACTGGGGAAAATTCGATCAGAAAAACCAGATTTGCTTATTCTCGATATTATGCTTCCTGGAATGGACGGCTATGAAATTTGCCAAGCAGTCAGGAAAGAAGACGGTTCTCTCCCTGTTATTATGTTGTCGGCGAGAGATGATGAGCTGGATAAAATTCTTGGTCTGGAACTTGGCGGGGATGATTATCTGACAAAACCATTCAGCCCGAGAGAGCTTGTTGCCAGGGTACGCGCTTTATTGCGGCGGGCCCAAACGACTCAGGCAGCACCTGACCATGAGACTTTTTTGATCGACAGGCTGGCCGTTGATTTCTCCGGCCGTGAAATCAGCGTGAATGATCAGATTGTACCGCTTACGCCAAAGGAGTTTGAACTGCTGGAATATTTAATCCGCCATCGAGGAAAAGTGGTAAGCCGAGATCAGCTGTTAGACAGAGTATGGAACTATGATTTCGCGGGTGATACCAGGATTGTTGATGTTCATATCAGCAGGCTTCGAGAAAAAATTGAGCCCGACCCTAAAAATCCGTCTTATATCCAGACGGTTCGCGGGGTCGGATACAGGTTTAAGGAGCGAGGCTGATGTTGAAAAGTCTGAAAATGAAATTCACAGTTGGCTTTATTGCACTAGCACTGCTTTCAATGCTTGTATCAGGCGTTTATCTTATCAAGGTGCTCGATAACTATTTTATTGAAAATCTGCAGGCCAAACTTTTGGTTGAGGCGAAATTGGTCAGAGAAATGGTTATCGATGAATTTGGTTCGCTGAATATGGTCTCGGATATTGAAAAAATTACCGGTGATCTTGCAAACGTTACTAGCACCAGGGTTACGGTGATCGATGCGAATGGCGTTGTTCTGGGTGATTCTGAGCAGCTGCCGACGCTTATGGAGAACCATCTCGGGCGTCCCGAAATCCACCAGGCGATCAGCGAAGGTGTCGGGATAGCGGAGAGAGAAAGTACAACACTTAATACGCAAATGATGTATCTGGCGCTGCCTGTTGAGAAAGACGGGGAAATTAAGGGCTTTGTTCGCCTGGCGCTTCCGATGACCGAAATTACGACGGCCCTATCCAAACTGTGGAGCATGCTGTTCATAGCTCTCTTAATGGCTACAGTAATCGCCGGCATCTTAGGGTTTAAGCTATCGCAGCGTCTGACAAAGCCAATTCAGAAAATGACAGCCGCAGCTCAAAATATTGCTGGGGGTGATTTCAGCCTGCGTACCTACACGACCAGTCAGGATGAGATCGGGAAACTTGGGCAGGCTTTAAATCAAATGGCCCAGCAGCTGAAAGAAATGATTGACGAAGTCTCAACCGGGAAAAGTAAGCTTGAAACGGTCTTAGCGAATATGGTCAGTGGCGTTATTTTTCTCAGAGAAGATGGTAAGATCGATTTGATTAATCCGGCAGCCCTGAAGATTCTGGAGATCGAACCCAAAAATGTCAATCGGCATCAGATTGAGATTATCAACAATTACCAATTAAGTACACTGATTGACACGGCACTGAAAACGCACAAGGCCGCCAAGGATGATTTATTAATATTATCTCCGCACGAAAAAAATATTGAAGTCAATATTACGCCAATTCTCGGAAAGGGAAATACCAACATCGGAGCCGTCATGGTGCTTCATGATATTACGGATCTCCGAAAACTGGAAACAATGCGCAGGGATTTTGTTGCCAATGTATCTCATGAATTAAAAACGCCTGTCACCTCACTCAAAGGATATGCGGAAACACTGCTCGATGGTGCGCTTGATGACCCTGAGACGGCCAGAGAATTTGTCAGAATCATCTTGACAGAATCAGAACGGCTGCGGATGCTCGTTGATGACCTGCTGGAATTATCCAGAATTGAATCTGGGGCAGATCCGGTCGAATGGCAGAAAATTGATGTGAGTGCTTTACTGCATTCGCTGGAGGTAAAGTTAAGACCCCAGCTTGAAGCCAGGCAAATCCAGCTTACTGTCGTTTGTCCAGAGAAGTTGCCATATGCCTGGGGAGATTACAGCATGATCGAGCAGGTGTTAACAAATTTGACGGACAACGCTATAAAATATTCCGCAATAGGGGAAAAGGTCAAAATTGTCGCTTCCCAAAAGTCTGACGGAATACTGTTTGAGGTGATTGATTCCGGGCCTGGAATTCCGGAGCATGATTTACCCCGGGTTTTTGAAAGGTTTTACCGGGTTGATAAAGGCAGGAATCGTAAACAAGGGGGGACGGGGCTCGGATTGGCGATTGTCAAACATATTCTGGAGACCCATGGCACGAGGATACAGGTGGAGAGTACGTTGGGGCGGGGCTCACGATTCTATTTTATGCTGACCAAAAAATCATAAGTCTACGGATATCAGGTTAAACTTTGGCTTTTAACCTGGATGCTTTTCTGTTTTTTCCAAATTAAATATATTGTAAATAATAGAGATGTCTTGATTATAAAGGCAGCTCTTATTATTTAATGTGTATATTTCCATATCGTACATTTACAAAATCGTTACAATTCCGCAAAGTCTTCTCAACAAATAATTGCTATTGTATAACTAGGAAAATCATCGGAGGAGACCAATCCATGCAGAAAAGCATTCACCTTAAAAAAAGTGAAATCATCGTTGAAAAAATACTCCTTCTCAGTGCTGTTGCTGCCATTTTTATCATTGCGCTGATCGCTGTATTTGTCATCATTTCGGGTTGGCCTGTTTTGCAGAAAACAGGATTTTTCAATTTTGTCCTCGGAACAACATGGGATCCGACTCATGGTATTTATGGGATCCTGCCAATGGTGGTCGGGTCCATACTTGTAACCTTGGGAGCGCTTGTTCTGGGAATTCCCTTCGGGGTCGCAGGAGCCATCTTTATGGCTGAGATTGCCCCGCCTAAAGCAGCTAAGCTGATAAGACCTGCAATCGAACTGCTGGCTGGGATTCCATCGGTTGTCTACGGTTTTTATGGACTGGCAGTCATCGTTCCTTTAATCCGGAACCATTTTGGCGGAACAGGTTTTAGCATTTTGGCAGGATCCCTGATTCTGGCCATCATGATCCTGCCTACCATCCTGAATCTCTCCGAGACTGCGCTGCGCGCGGTTCCCAGCGAATATAAAGACGGATCCTATGCGCTGGGGGCCAATTACTGGCAGACTATCAAATGGATATCGCTGCCTGTAGCCCGCTCGGGCATCATCACAGGGGTCGTCCTTGGCATGTCAAGGGCAATCGGGGAAACCATGGCCGTCATCATGGTCACAGGCAACGTGACGCGTATACCCGGAACTTTATTTGACCCGATCCGTACGCTCACAGGAAATATCGTGATGGAAATGGGATATGCCTCAGGGGAACATCAACAAGCGCTATTTGCCACCGGTATCATCCTGTTTATCTTTATCATGATCTTAAACCTGATCGTACAGTTTGGTGCAAAAGGCAGGTGGCAAAAATGAAAGCATCAGCCCGACTGGAAGAAAAAATAGCGAAATTATTACTCTGGTTGTTTGCGATTTGTACGCTTCTGGTTTTGTTCAGTATTATTGCGCATATTCTGATCAACGGAATCAGCGGGCTAAGCTGGGATTTTATCACCCAGGAACCGAAACGGATGGGCAAGGAAGGCGGAATTTTTTCCATCATTATCGGCACCATCTACTTGACAGTAGCAGGCATTGTTCTGGCAACACCTATAGGAGTTGGTGCAGCCATCTACCTGACGGAATACGTAAAAAAGGGCCGACTGGTACAAATCATCCGTTTTGCCACAGAAGCACTGGCTGCTGTACCTTCAATTATCTTCGGTTTATTTGGCTTTGTCCTGTTCGTTATTACCCTGAAGATGGGATGGTCCATTCTATCAGGTGCGCTGACACTGGCTTTTATGGTGCTGCCGACCATTATCAGAGCTGCTGAAGAAGGCATTAAAACAGTGCCGGACTCATACCGTGAAGGCAGTCTTGCGCTTGGCGCAACCAAATGGTATACCATACGAAAAGTTGTTTTGCCTTCGGCGCTTCCCGGAATTGCAACCGGTGTTATCTTGGGGATTGGGAGGGCAATCGGAGAAACAGCGGCAGTCATCCTGACCGCAGGCAGTTCCTTAGGATTGCCGACTTCAATACTTGAACCGACCCGGACACTTTCCGTTCATCTCTATATCTTAGCGTCGGAGGGAATATCAACCAAGAATGCCTATGCAAGTGCTACCGTGCTCATTATCGTGATCGTTATCATAAATTTTCTGGCCAATAGTCTTATGGGGAAGCTTGCAGGGCGAAACGGCCAGAGTCACTGACAGAGAGAGGTGGTAATCAATGTTAGCTAACTTAACAGAAACAAATAATAAAATGGTAACCAAAGACCTGGAATTGTATTATGGAAGCTTTCACGCTTTACACGCAATAAGCTTACCAATCCTTGCGAATCAGGTTACTGCGCTGATTGGACCCTCAGGGTGCGGCAAGTCCAGCTTCCTGAAAACGCTAAACCGTATGAATGACCTGGTCGAAGGAGCAACCGTCAAAGGAAATGTTTATCTCGACAATAAAGATATTTATACCTCGGATATTGATCCGGTGACACTCCGCAAACGAATTGGAATGGTCTTTCAAAAGCCGAATCCGTTCCCAATGTCAATCTTTGACAATGTCGCCTATGGACCGCGGGCCCATGGCCTGAAAGATAAGCAGAAACTGAGTGAAATTGTTGAGAAAAGCCTTAAGGAAGCAGCTCTCTGGGATGAAGTTAAGGACCGGCTGAACCGTTCAGGGCTCCAATTATCCGGCGGGCAGCAGCAGCGTCTTGTCATTGCGCGCTTACTGGCTGTGCAGCCTGAAGTCCTGCTGATGGACGAACCGGCATCGGCTCTGGATCCGATTTCCACGGCAAAGCTGGAAGACCTGATCCTTGATCTTAAAGAACAATACACCATCGTTATCGTTACCCATAACATGCAGCAGGCCGCCAGGATTTCAGACTACACGGCATTTTTCCTGAACGGGGAAGTCATAGAATACGGCGTTACGAAAGAACTGTTTACCAAGCCTCTGGACAAAAGGACTGAGGACTATGTCACCGGAAGATTCGGATAAGGAGGAAACGTATTATGACCCGAAATTCATTTGCAACATCGCTGGAAGAACTGAGCCATGATGTCCTCATGATGGGTAATCTCGTGGAAAACGTCATCAGCTCCGCAATGAAATCACTTGAGGAAAGAGACTTGAAACTGGCAGAGAAGGTCCTGGCGGATGATGACATTGTGGATAATTTTCAGCTTGAGATCGAAGACAAATGTTTAACCATGCTAGCCCTGCAGCAGCCTATGGCCGGCGATTTGAGAACCATCGGGACCGCACTGAAGATTGTTACCGACCTCGAACGCATCGCCGACCACGCTGTCGATATCGCGGAAGTAACGATTAAATTAAGCGATGAGCCTTTGGTGAAGCCGCTGGTCGATATTCCTAAGATGGCAAAGCTGGCGCGGGAGATGCTCAGAGACAGTATCATTGCGTATACGAATAAAGATTTAAAAATGGCGCAAAGCCTGGCAGTGAAAGAAAAAGAGGTAGACCAACTATACAGGTTGGTCTATGAAGATCTATTGCATTTAATGCAAAAAGACCAAAAAAATATTTCACAGGGTATCAATCTGCTGCTCGTTGCGCTTTCCCTAGAAAGGGTAGCCGACCATGTGACAAATCTGGGTGAATGGACCATCTATCTGGCCAGCGGCAAAAGAAAAGACCTGAATGATGATAATCTTGTTGATATGGAATGATCAATCTGCAATGATTGATGTTGAATGATAAATCAGTTCGCATGGAGGGATATTTTTCCACAAAGTTGTCCACAGACTACGCACAATTGTGAATAAGTGTATATACAGGTATATGGTTTTTCATTAATAACGCTGTCCTAAAGCGAGAGATTCCATGTATTCATCCTGGAAAAGCTCTTCGGTGGACAGCTCAATATGTTCGGCATCCCGGGCGAGACGATCTGCTCTGCTCATTTCAATGGTCGAAAGCAGGGCCATCTGGGCGCCGTTGCCTGCAGCGTTGCCAATGGATTGGATTTTTTCGGCGGGGACCTGCGGCAGGAGGCCAATGCCAAGGGCGCTTTCTTTGGCGATATAGTTGCCAAACGCGCCTGCCAAATGAATCATTTCAAGATCGTCCGGTTTGACACCGAGATGGATCATCAGGATCCGGACCCCTGCGAGCACGGCACCTTTGGCCAGCTGAAGTCCGCGGATATCCATTTGGGTGATCGTAATATTTTCCCCGGCGGCGGATTCTTTCCAGGCCAGGACAAACTCTCGAATCCCATTGTCATTCAGGATTCTGTCCCGAAGTGCCGGTGATAGTTCCTTCGAGGCGCTTGCGTGGTCGATGATACGTCCCTGCGAATTGATAATCGCGGCTTTGTGCATTTCGGAAATTGCATCAATCAAACCGGAACCGCAGATACCGCGTACAGGTTCGTTTTCTTTGCCGATGACCCCAAGTTCCACGTTGTCCGTAATCTTAACACGTTCGATTGCTCCGTCGGCAGCCCGCATGCCAAATTTGATTCCGGCACCTTCAAAGGCCGGACCGGCTGCAGTAGAACAGGTCAGAATCCTTCCCTTTCCAGCTAAAACCATTTCCCCATTCGTTCCGATATCGATAAAGAGATGAATGCCTTTCAATTGGTCAATTTGCCCCGAAAGCATGACACCGACCGTATCGGAACCGACATAGCCCGCGACAATCGGCAGGACGGTGACTGGTGCATCGCTTAGAATCCGGAGTCCCAGCTCGGAAGCCTTGACGGTGACCGCCTGGCGGAAGCCCGGGATAAAAGGTGCAGGACCCAGATAGGTTGGGTCAATACCGAGGAATAAATGGCTCATTGTGGTATTGCCGACGACAACAGCTTGGTAAATCTCCTCGAGGGCAATGCCTTTCTGCCTGCACATATTGGCGATGATCTGATTTAAACCTTCGACAACCTGTATCTGCAGTTGAACCAAGCCGTCGGGGTGATCCGAGGCATAGTTGATTCTGGAAATGACATCAGCTCCCGCGCCCTGCTGAGGATTGGTTATTGCCTCACGCGCAATAATTTTCCCGTTGTTTAAATTCATCAAATAAGCCACCACGGTCGTAGTTCCAATGTCAATGGCCAAGCCGAAGATCCGGTCCAGCGTATTTCCGGATTCGACAGCCAGCAGGTCATTTCCGGCAGTAACAGCCGTAACCTGGAAAGAAGCATCACGCAGAATCCTGGGCAATTTGGCGGCAATCCCGCGGTTAAAACGCAGCGAAGCAGCCGATGCGGGAAGTGCCGCAGCCAAACGTTCCCAATCGGAACGCTGATCTGAAGTGCTTGGAACACTCACGTGTACAGCATGTTTGTGTACCAGCGGTGCAAGTTCACGGACACGGTTGTCATCTTCAAGTCGTGTTTTGCGGTCAAAGACATCTTTTTGTTCGATCAGGATGATCTGCCTGTCGGATTCGACAGTTCGTTTGCAGGCCAGGACAACACCAGCGTCAATTTGTTCAGCGCTTAAGAATTTTTTTTCTTCCGGCAGCGGTTCAGTACGGTCTTCCAGGGGCAGGATGACGCGGCATTTGCCGCAGGTTCCTTTGCCGCCGCAGGCGCTATGAAGATCTACGCCGGCAGTGATTGCCGCCTGAAGGATAGTACTGCCGGACGGAACTGTGCCGACACATTCGCCTCCTTGACAGGCGGACTTCTGAAAAGTGACATTGACCATTTTCACCGTCTTGGAACGATGCTTATCCTGACTCATTTGCTGAAACCCTCCCCAATTAATGATTGTATTTCTTAATTGGTATTTATCCTCTGCATATTCTCTGTTGACGGAAATAATAACGATATGAATTCGGTAAGACGCCCTCAAATGATAATAGAGTTCGCCATGATACCTATATGGGGTATATAAAAAAGTATAAGTCAAATTCCTTTTGTTTGTCAATAATGATAACTGGACAACGCTAACGATATAATGAACCCTATACAAACAATGAAATAATCGCTAAAATATACATTGGTGTTGTGAATCCGTACTTATTTATTCAGATTTATTCAGAGGAGAATCATCAATGAATCTAATCCAAATTGCAGCGGGACCGGTTATCGGCGCTATCATCGGTTATGTCACAAACTACATCGCGGTTAAGATGCTCTTTCGGCCCATCAACCCGATTAAAATCGGAAACTGGACATTGCCGTTTACGCCTGGCATTTTTCCGAAGAGAAAGGGGCAGCTTGCCAAAGCATTGGGCAATGCGGTTGGAAACAACCTTTTAACCAGTAAAGACGTAGAGAATATGTTCTTGTCGGAAAACATAAAAAACACAATCGTTCAGGAAATCAGCAGCTCACTTTATGAAATGGATGAGCGTCATACCCTAAAGAATATCTTCACTGGGTTTGTTTCACAGGATGCCTATCAGGTTCTGAGAGAACAAGCCGAAAACATCATTTGCAGCAAGATCATGTCCGGGGTTTCCAGGATGGATGTGGGAACAATCATTGCACGGGAGGGCAGACGAGCAATGAAGGAGAAAATCCATGGGACGATGCTCGCGCTGATGGTCAATGACCAATTGATTGCTTCCGTGGCTGCTCCGATCGGAGCAAAGGTAGATGCATACATCCAGGAAAACGGTCAGGACACGATTCGGTCCATTGTAAGAGAAGAACTGGCGGTTCTTGAGAATCAGCCCGTAGCGACATTCATGCAAAAAATTGAGATTGAGGAAAAACATCTTACCAGTATGGTTGACAGAATCTATTCGGTATTCGTGCAGAAAAAGCTTGGAGGCTATATCCAACAGTTTGATATAGCCGGTGTTGTCGAAAAAAAGGTCAATGATATGGATGTTCTGGAGATTGAGAGACTTGTGCTTTCGGTAATGAAAAACGAGTTGAACGCCGTTGTTAATTTGGGAGCCTTGATTGGTTTCGTGATTGGGCTGTTGAACTTATTGTTAAAATAACTCATTGGTCAACAGCTGCTGAAATTAAAGGAACAACCTGTTTCTTTCTGGAAACGATGCCGGGGAGGCAGACGCTGTTTTCGCCCAGATCAACGTTAAAAGCAAGCGAGATTAATTCTTTTTCTTCTCCGGAAAATAAGACTTCTGAGGCCTGGTCAAGAATATCGGTCACAAAAAGCATCAGCAAATGATAGCCTTTTTCGGCACAAAGCTGTTTCATGAACGCAATCAGTGAATCTTCCATCTCCGAGATCTTTTCCTTGTCCATGGTGAAGACCTGCCCGATTCCAATCCTGTATTTGCCAAAGGCATAATCTTTGAAATCCTGATAAAATATCTCCTTGAGTGTTTTTCCCTGCAGAGAAGAGCCTTCTTTAAACATTTGATTGGCGTACTTGTCCATATCGTCAATTCCGGCTATTTCTGCCAGCTTTTCGGCCGTCATCCTGTCGACGTAGGTACTGGTCGGAGATTTGAATTTCAGCGTATCGGACAGGATGGCGGAGCAAAGAATTCCGGCGATGCTCTTCGAAGGACGAATTCCCATCTCAAAAAACATATTGGCAACAATGGTCGAGGTACTGCCTACCGGTTCGTTGCGAAGGAAAATCGGACTGGCCGTCTGAATATCACCGAGTCGATGGTGATCAATAATCTCAAGGATTTCTGCCTCTTCAATGCCATTGACAGTCTGGGATTTTTCGTTGTGATCCACCAGAATAACGTTTTTCTTTCTCTGTGAAATCAGATGATATCTGGAGATAAATCCTTGGATCCGATTATTGTCATCAACAATCGGATAGCTCCGGTATCTGGTTTTTAACATTTTATCCTGAATATCGTCAATAAAGTCATCAATGTTAAACGATATAAGGTTCTGGCTGGTCATGACGGCACCTACCGGTATGCTCTGATTCACCAGCCTTACGGTCGTATAGGTGTCAATCGGAGTCGTTAACAAAACAATGTTCCTGCTGCGGGCTTCTTCGATCAGCTCTTGTGACGGATCTCCGCCGCAGGTGATGATCAGGCAGGTGGTACCGTATTCCAGGGCTTTCAACTGGATATCCAGCCGGTTTCCCGTGATCACAATATCACCCGGCTCAACAAACGAATGCAAGTCATCCGGTTCAACAGCAGCAACCACAACCTTGCCGGTCGTCTCGAAATCTTCCTGGGAACCGCAGATCAATGTCGCATTCAGCGTTTCGGCTATATTGCGCAGGGTCGTTCTCGTTGAAGCGATGGTGTTGTTGTCCAAGGCATCCATATAATTATTGGTAATATCGGATAGAGTTACAATTCCTAAAAGCCGCTCATGATCATCAATAACGGGAATCGTTTTGATATTGTTTTTTTTCATAAGGTGCCAGGCTGTTTTAATCGAAATATCCGATGATACGGGAAAAGCCTGATCAACGTTTAAATCTGCCACCTGGGTTTTGACTGTAAAAAGATGTTCCGGAATTTCGACGCCGAAATGCTTCAGAACAAATTCAGTTTCCCGGTTAATATCACCGAGCCTTTTGGGCACAGCATTCACGCCGAGTTTTTTTTTGAGTTCCGCGTAGGCGATTGCAGAACATATGGAATCTGTATCCGGATTCTTATGCCCGGTGACAAATACTAATTTATCCATCCTTTATTCTCCTATTCTTTATCCGAATCTATTTCCCTAAATTCTATCCTATCATTGTATAATAAAAAGTATAAATTCAAAAGAAGCAATCTTCAAAGCAATCTTCAAAGCAATCTTCAAAAGCCGTCTTCCCCAAATACCAACAAAGCTCATTTACAGATCAACGTTGGCATGATATGCTTAATTTATGAATAAAATAAAGACAGTTCGAAATCCATCCTGTCTCTAAACAAAACTAGGACCACTACCGTCTTGGGTAGTTTTTTTGTTTGGAGAGCAGCAGCTCTTTTTTTGTTTCTTGGGGAGGTTGCATGATATGTACATGTTGAAGGTGGAAAACAGTTTTGACAGCGCGCACTTTCTGGCAGGCCATCCAGGCAAGTGCCGGAACATTCATGGCCACAGCTGGCGAGTGGTTGTGGAAATCGAATCTGAAACACTCGCAGATGAAGGAGAAGCCAGGGGGATGATTGTTGATTTCAGCCAGCTGAAAGCGGATCTCAAACAGCTGGCGGATGACTACGATCATGCTTTGCTTGTGGAAAACGGAACGCTGCGAAAAAGTACGCTGGAACATCTTATTCAGGACGGATTCCGGGTCATTGAGGTGCCTTTCAGGACAACAGCCGAAAATTTTGCCAGGTGCTTTTACGAGGCTTTGGCCGATAAAGGATATCAAATGACCAGGGTCAGTGTATTCGAAACGCCCGCGAATTGCGCGGTCTATGAAGGCAGATGGTGATTCGGATGAAATACAGGGTTGCAGAAATTTTTTCAAGCATTAACGGAGAGGGACCGCGGGCAGGAGAAGTGGCTGTTTTTGTTAGATTTGTCGGGTGCAATCTGCAATGTACTTACTGTGACACCCGCTGGGCTAATGAAGCGGATGTTTCTTACCGGGAAATGACGGGAGCGGAGCTCTATAAACAGGTCCAGGCCACAGGTATAAAGAACGTCACGTTGACAGGCGGGGAGCCGTTGATACAACCTGGTATTGCAGCGCTAACCGACTTAATGTGCCAGGATCCGGCACATTCCGTCGAGATTGAAACGAATGGCAGCGTCAGCCTGAAGCCCTTTTGCACAGAGGCTAATCGCCGTCTGGGATTTACGATGGACTACAAGCTTGCTTCGAGCGGTATGGAGGACAAGATGGTTTTAGCGAATTTTGAGGTTCTGACATGCCGGGATGCCGTGAAATTCGTGGTTGGCGATCAAAACGACCTGGCAAGGGCGTGCGAAATCATAAGTACCTACGGCCTGATCAAGAAAACTGCGGTATTTATCAGTCCTGTTTTTGCAAAAATTGCGCCGTCTGAGATCGTTAAATTTATGATTGTGCATCAAATGAATGGGGTGCGCTTGCAGCTTCAGCTACATAAAGTGATCTGGAATCCGGAAAAGAGAGGAGTATAAGCTCATGCAAAAAAATGAAAAAGCTTTGGTCATTTTTAGCGGCGGCCAGGACAGTACGACCTGTCTTTTTTGGGCCAGACAGTTATTTGCAGAAGTCATTGCCCTGTCCTTTGATTATGGGCAAAAACACCGGCTGGAATTGGATTGTGCCAGAGAAATATGTGCTAAGCACCAGATTGAGCATCATCTGCTGGATCTCGGTTTATTAAATCAGCTTGCACCGAATTCGTTGACCAGGCCGGAGATTGAAGTTGAGAAAAATTCGCCGGCCGACCGGTTACCGAACACATTTGTGGACGGCAGGAATATGCTCTTTCTGTCGTTTGCAGCTGTTTTTGCCAAACAGAGGGGAATAAGACATTTGATCACCGGCGTTTCTCAGAGTGATTACAGCGGTTATCCGGACTGTCGGGATATTTTTGTTAAGTCCCTGAATGTAACCCTTAATCTCGCCATGGATTACGAATTTGTGATTCATACCCCTCTGATGTGGATCGACAAGGCGGAAACCTGGAAATTGGCTGACGATCTCGGTGTGCTTGCAATGATTCAAGAAGAGACGCTGACCTGTTATAACGGTATCAAAGGTGATGGGTGCGGGGAATGTCCTGCGTGCCTGCTGCGGAAAAAGGGATATCAAAGATATTGCAGCAAAGAATCCAATCATACGTTTGAAAATCAAGAGATAGATCATATTAATGAACATAAGGATAAATCATGACTTGAAATGAAGGAGGAAGAGCATGATGGACAAATGTTCAAAATGCGGTCAGGAAGTTCAAGAAGATGATATCTATGAAGTTAACGGACAGAAGGTATGTGAAGACTGTAAACTCAACGAGACGAAGGTTGAAGCAAAACCATGCGGCAATTTTAACGGCTGATTTTGATTTTTGAAGTTGTTCTGTGGTGTATAATCTATGGTGTATAAAATGTATAAAAGATAAAATAAGGCTGCTGCGCAATGAAAATGGTCATTAAGCGGCAGCTTTTATTGGTTGTTTGACACGACAAATTGCGCAATACTTTTTCGTCCATCTCAGCTATAATGAAAATAACGTTCTCAAATTCCCTGCTCAAATAATTCATACAAGCTTGATTACCCTAAATTAGGTCTGGGGGTCACAATTCCAGCGTTAAGCGGAGCATGGAGGCGAAGCGCGGCTGTTAACGTCCATGGATGGACTAATGTCGCGGTGCCATGGAGGGCAAGGAGCGACAAGCCACGGATGGCGCAACAGCCGGAAGCGGAATTGTGGCGCACAGGCCAACCCGGGAGTTTAACGCAATCATATATTTGAGCATTTATTTCAGGAACGTTGTACTAGATGCCAGGCGCGGGTATAGAATCGGATTGTCCAGGGTAGAGTATGATTACCGATGGGTGAGGTGATTGCATTGTGAGGTCACAATGGCAGAAATTCCGGGAATATTTATATTTCGATGATGAGCTGGGAATCCAGGTGGATGTCAGCCGCGCAGGATTTCCGGATACGTATCTGGATGACATGGAACTACGCCTGCAGGACATGTATCACCAGATTCAGGCCTTGGAACAGGGAGTGGTTGCCAACCCGGACGAGCAGCGGATGGTTGGGCATTATTGGCTGAGTGATCCTGAATTAGCTCCACAGCCGGAAATAGGCGCGGCAATCAAAGATACCCTGCACCGTATTCTATGTTTTGCGCAGGATGTTCATGCGGGTACTGTATGTGGTCAAAACGGACACCCTTTCCGGAACGTTATTGTTGTTGGCATTGGCGGATCTTCTTTAGGACCGCGTTTTGTTTCCGAGGCACTCGGGAAAAAAGGTGATCCCTGTTCGCTGTACTTTATCGATAACACAGATCCTGACGGTATGGACCGTATTTTTGCTGAGCTGGATGCTAAGGCGGATGCAACATTAACGATCGTAATCTCCAAAAGTGGCGGCACGGTTGAAACCCGCAACGGAATGGAAGAAGTCCGTCATTTTTACATAAGCCGGGGGCTGGACTTCAGCCGTCATGCGGTTAGTATCACCCAGCCAGGAAGCGGATTGGATCAGATCCGGATTAAAGAGGATTGGCTGGACGCTTTCCCGGTTTGGGAATGGGTTGGCGGGCGGACTTCTGTCTTGTCCGCTGTGGGGCTGCTGCCGCTGGCTTTACAGGGAATTGATATTTGTGGCCTTTTGGATGGGGCTAAGAAGTGCAACTCCCTGACCAGGAACACGGATACGAAAAGCAACCCTGCTGCCCTTACCGCCTTGGCGTGGTACGTCCTGACAGGCGGCAAAGGCGGGCAGCAGATGGTTATCCTTCCTTATAAAGACCGTTTGGAGCTTTTCCCGAAATATCTTCAGCAATTGATCATGGAGTCTCTGGGAAAAGAAAAGGACTTGGACGGAAATATTGTCCATCAGGGAATTGCAGTACTTGGAAATAAAGGAACAAGTGATCAGCATTCCTATATCCAGCAGCTGCTGGACGGGCCCGGTAACTTTTTTGTGACCTTCATAGAAGTACTGAAGGACAGGGATGGAGACTCAATCCAGATTGCCGAGGAAAGCACCAGCGGTGATTATTTGCAGGCTTTTCTGCTCGGGACGAGGAATGCCCTGTCAAACAAGGGCCGAAAATCAATTACGCTGACAGTGAGAGACCTCAGCCCCGTAACGATCGGAGTATTAATTGCCCTATACGAACGTACAGTGAGTATGTATGCCCAGCTTGTGCATGTTAATGCTTATCACCAACCGGCTGTAGAAATGGCTAAAAAAGGTGCGCAGGAAATGATTCAATTAAAGAACCTGGCCCTGCGTGTTCTAAGGGCATGTAAAACCGGAGGGTTAACGGTTGAAGAAATTGCATTGGAAATTGAAGCAGACGGGTCTGTAGTAGACCGCGAAATGCTCTATAAAATTCTTAAGCATCTTGAAGCGAATCGGGGAAACAGGATTATAAGTCAAAAGAGCGGCAGTGAATTTGAGGCTTTATACCAGGTTGCGTCTGATCAACAGTGAGGAGAAAAGTAACATGTATTCAGAGCAAAAGTATGACAGTACCTTGAAATTTTGGATGGAGAATGATTACTTTGACGAGCTCAGTAGGAGGGAACTGGCGGAAATAACCGATCTGAAGGAGTTGGAGGACCGATTCTATACGACGCTGGAGTTTGGGACCGGCGGCATCAGAGGGGTTCTCGGCGCAGGAACCAATCGCCTGAATCGTTATGTTATTCGCAAAGTTACACAGGGGTTGGCCGACACGATCTTGGAGCATGGACCAGAGGCGTGTCAGCGAGGGGTTGTCATTGCGTATGACAGCCGCTATTTTTCCGAAGATTTTGCAATGGAAGCAGCGTTGGTACTGGCAGTGAATCAGATTAAAGTCTATCTGTTTGAAGGTCTGCGGCCGACGCCTGAGCTTTCATTTGCTGTCAGGTATCTGCAGACAATTGCCGGCGTAAATATCACGGCCAGCCATAATCCGAAGGAATACAACGGCTATAAGGTCTACTGGGAGGATGGCGGGCAGCTGCCGCCTGCTCCTGCTAAGCAGATCATTACCAAGATGGCTGAAAGAGAAGACTGGAGGATTGTGCCGGCAGACCGAACCAGAGCCCTGGAGGAAGGGAAGGTCCAGATGATCGGAGATCAGGTGGATGCTGCCTATCAGGCTGAGATATTCCATAGTCTGCTGAATACAGAACTAACGCAAACTTATGGTACAAAGCTGAACATTGTCTGCACGCCGCTTCATGGAACCGGCGGCAGCCCTGTCCAAAGCATTCTTACCAAAATGGGCTTTACGGCTTTCCGGATGGTTGCAGAACAGGAACAACCTGATCCGGAATTCCCGACGGTGAAATCTCCGAATCCGGAAGATCCGGAGTCGTTTGCGCTTGCTTTAACACTGGCAAAGAAGACACAGGCGGACCTGGTACTGGCCACCGATCCGGATGCAGACCGCCTCGGAGCATATGCCCTGGACAGAAATGGTCAGTATTGCCGTTTTACCGGTAATCAGATTGGCGTAATCCTGGCGTATTATATCCTGGATCAAAGAAGACGAAACCACAGACTGCCGGACAATGGCGTGATCGTCAAGACGATAGCCTCTACGGACCTGGCCGAAGCAGTTGCGGCTGATTTTGGCGTCAAAACAGTGAATGTGCTGGTCGGCTTTAAATATATTGGAGAAAAGATCAAAGAGATGGAAGCACAGTGCTGGGGGACATTTTTGTTTGGCTTTGAAGAAAGCCATGGTTACCTGGCTGGTACGTATACCAGAGATAAGGATGCAGTTCAGGCTTCTGCGCTGCTGGCTGAGGCGGCATTGTATTACAAGCAGATAGAGAACAAAACCTTGCCGGATATATTGGCGGAACTCTTTGCGCGTTACGGCACTTTCCTCGACGAACAGGTTGCTTTTGCGCTGAGCGGCAAAGAAGGCCGGGAACGGATTGCCGCTGTAATGGACAGACTGCGGACGGCAAAGCCGCTTTCTGTTGCGGGGCTTAGCATACGGTTTATTGATGACTATCAGCAAAATATCCGATGGGATGCGCTGGAGAACAAGACGGAAGAGATAGATCTTCCCCGGGAGAATGCGCTTCGCTTTTCCTTTGAAGGGGGAGGCTATGTCATGGCAAGACCTTCCGGTACGGAACCAAAAATACGTTTTTATTTCTGTATCAAAGGTTTTACCAGAGCTGAAGCGGATGCTACCTTGGCACGTGTCAAAGCGGAAGTCTTCGCCCTGATTAATGACCTGATGGTTTGATTGTGGTAGAATACAGGAAAGACAGGAATGAACAATTACGATACATGAACCATGTTTGGATATACCTGGTGAATGAACGAATCAGGGTAAGAACGGTCTAAAAAAGTCTGAATGGAATTTGTCGGCGGGATGCCGTCGTATCTTTGGTTTGCCCTGAATACGGCAGCGGCCGAAATGGATAAATCGAAGGTCATGAATAGAATTATAATCCATGTCACAAGGGTACTCATCTTCATGGGAAAGTTTTCGATTCTTTTACTGATAAATGGGTAAATATACTTAATGAAGACAACGCCCAGGATTCCCCAAAAAAATGAGTATGCCAGCGATGTCCTGCCAAGTATATCGAGCATAGAATAACTGTAGTCCCAGGATATAAAACCAAAAGCATATTCCTGTATCAGACTGCAGATAAGTTCATACAAGCATCCTATAAAAGCACTTATAAAAAATAAGGACCATTTATTTTTGAAATTTGTTCTTTGCAGCAGCAAAATAACAATAACGGCTGCAAAACCGTAGATATGACTGAAAGGACCATAAATCAGACCTGACCTGCTTTCGATATATCCATGCAGAATAAAACAGTAGATGGATTCAAAAACAAAACCAAGGATAGAAGCAATAAAAAATAGCCAAACCATTTTGTGAAAATGATAGGGTATTTTCTTCATATAAACGCTCCTAACGTTAGGTAATGTGATGCAGGAGTCATTCACCAAGAAGTTTGGAAAACCGAAAATCTGGAATTAATTATAGCATCTCATTACATAAATTGTAAGAATGATATAACCGTGGTTATCCGAATGATCAGTTTACAGAGAATTGTTAAGTGAATGGAGGTGAAGGGCTTGCAACACTATCTTGTCTCTCCGGAGGGCCTGAAAGAAATAGAATCACAACAGATTCCGACAGAGGGAAAGTTTAGCATAACCCTCTTCGATGCTGAGGAATGGAAGCTCCTGAACGGGCACTTGGCATCTGCCGGATCTGCAGGGATCGACCGTGTTCTGGGAAACCTGAATCCGCAGGGGAATAGCTTTAATCAAAGATTTGAACGTCTGCACCCTTCTCTGTTTTTTATTGGTTACAGCGATTTTGCTGATGACACCAAAGAATTTGCGATTTACTTTTTTCTGTCGGCGAATGATATGACGATACTGCGCAATGACCGGCTTGAGCTGTCGCAGATCAATGACTGGGCCCGGAGAGGGCTGCTTACGACACCTTCCGATCTGGCGCAGCTCCTCGGCATGGAAATACTGGAACACCATCAGCGCCAGCTGGAATTACTGGAAGATGATGTGGACCGGATTGAAGAAAATATCCTGGAAACTCCTGAAAGATGGCAAAGAAGTGAAATAATTAACCTTCACAAAAAAATACTCGGATTAAAGAAGTCACTGAATGCGCATCAGACGATTTTCAGCAGACTGGCAGCCATGGATAATCATGATCAGGGGAGGCCATCGTGGAAAGACCTGGTTGCCGATACCCAGCAGAAACTTGAGAATGCACGGCAGACCCATGAGCTGATTGAAATCCTAATGGAAGCCTACCAGCAGGCCATTGACAACCGGGCCAATGATATCATGAAAGTTCTGACGCTTCTGGCCACGATCCTGCTGCCGATTAATCTGGTTACCTCCTTCTTTGGAATGAATTTTGAAGCAATGCCGCTGATCCACTCGCCTTTGGGGATGCCGCTCTTTTTCGGTGTATCCGTGTTGATTGTGACAGCAGTACTTATCCTGTTTTGGCGTAAACACTGGCTGAGATGAAATCCGATGCACGCATGGAAAACCAAATCCATTCATTGAGAAAAAACAACCATTGAGGTTGTTTTTTTTACATTCTGTAGAAGATTCTCCCAACAGAAGACTTAATGAGATAATCTTATGTTATCGCAATGTAATTGAAAGAATCATACAACGGCTTTTGCTGAAAAGTAAGGTTTATATAGGGGGTCATATAATGAATTTAGTTAATCGAAAAGATGATCATGATTTTTTAGACAAACATAGACTGAGTCAGAAAAACAAATTTATCATCTGTTTGTTATTTATTGGGATCCTGGTTTT
This sequence comes from Dehalobacter sp., assembly GCA_023667845.1. Taxonomy (NCBI): domain Bacteria; kingdom Bacillati; phylum Bacillota; class Clostridia; order Eubacteriales; family Desulfitobacteriaceae; genus Dehalobacter; species Dehalobacter sp. The sequence goes on from JAMPIU010000182.1 coordinate 79,811, forward strand.
GGTGCTGTTTTTTGGTAATTTAAATACAGCTCCGGGAATTATTATAGGGAGTATAATGGCTGTCGTCACGTTGCTGATGCCGCTGATCTTTGGGTATACCGGCCTTATGGTTACGCTGATATACAGCATCATAGGGATGACTGCTCCATTCAGATTCGGAATAATGCAAGGTGACCCATATTATTTTGCTATTGCCGTGTTCATCCTGGCTAACTTTTTGGGATCTGCGATTATTGCCATTGAAGTTGAACGCAATAAAAAGACCCAGAAAGTACTTGAGACCCTTTCTGTAACAGACGGTCTGACAGAGATCTACAATCACAGGTATTTTCAGCAAAGGCTTGACGAAGAGATTGCGAGGGCGACCAGAGCAAATCGTACGCTTGTCTTGTGTATGATCGATATTGATAACTTTAAGATGTACAATGATTCCTATGGTCATTATTTTGGTGATGAAATACTAAGAAAAACAGCCGGGCTGATCCAAAACACAACGAGAAAGTCAGATATTGCCTGCCGCTACGGCGGGGACGAATTTGCAGTAATTTTGCCTGATTCCGGCGTCGAAGAAGTCCATTTTGTCATGGAAAGACTTAAAGAAGCATTTTACAGTCTGCGATTTTCTTTCCCGGATTGTCACGTTACAAGAACTTTAACGCTTTCGGTCGGTTTCTCAATTTTTCCTGATCTGGCGGAAAATAAAGATCAACTGATTACCCAGGCTGATGCTGCCCTTTACCGGGCCAAATATCAGGGCAGAAACACAATCCAGCTTTATAAAAATTAATACAAAGCATACTGTATATGGTTGCCCATTTATTTAAAATACGCAGTACTAGAATGAATATTTACCATGATCGTTTAAGATGAAAGGGGAAATAAATAAAGCTAAAAAAAGAACTCAAAAAAGGAATAAAAAAGAAAATGTCGAATATACCCGAGAATAAAAGGTAAATTATTCATTTTCTGGTCCGGACAGATAAAAAAGAAAGGGAAATATGGCTAGAATACTTTTGGTTGATGATGAACCGATGGTGCTCAACGCTTTAAAGCGTATCCTGCATTCCCGGGGATACGAGCTGTTTGCCGCTACGACCTCGGAAGAAGCGCTGGATTTTTTGCAGAAAAGCGCGATAGATGTGATCATTTGTGACCAAAATATGCCGGGAATGCTGGGTATTGATCTATTAAAGCGTTCAAGAGAAGAATACCCGGATGCCGTCAGAATTCTGATCACTGGTTCGTCAGACGTTAATGTTGCAATTTCAGCAATTAATGAAGGCAGCATTTATTATTACCTCGCCAAGCCCTGGAAAAACGAAGAAGTTATTTCAGTGGTCGAAAAAGCCCTTGCCGATAAACCTGAACACTTCTATCCGGTGGAACGCAAAATGGAACAGGAGATCAAAAAAATCCCTGTATGGGAAGATGACACCATTATTCTGATTAACCTGTCGGAGGTTATTTATTTAACGGCAGCTGAAGGGGATGTCGTTGTTATCACCGAAAAAGGAAGATATCAAAGTCCTGACTCTTTAAATTCGTGGGAGAAGAAGCTTGGATCCGGCAGCTTTTTTCGGTGCCATCGAAGCTATATTGTCAATATCAATAAAATTGAAAAAATCAGTCCCTGGTTCAACAGTGCGTATAATTTGAAGTTGAAGGACACGAAAGAAACTATTCCTGTCAGCAGAAACTCCACTAAAAAACTGAAAAATTTATTTGGGTTATAAAATAAGAGTATAGGAATCAATTATGAATCAATATCTGAAAAAAAGAACGATACCTGGTGTTTTATCCGCCCTTCGTGAAACGGAAGACGATAACCTGACAAGCTATTATGAAAATACCATGGTCAGTATGTATATGTCAGTGCTGCTCTTTCTGGCAGCATTTGTTAGTTTTTTCCCCCGTTATTTTTATCTTGCCAGTGACTGGCAGACGTGTTTCGTAGACAGTTTGGTTTTGCTGGCTTTGGCTCTGGGATTTAACGTTGTTCCGAAATTGGACTTTGAGATGAGATATGCTACCTGGATGATCTCGGGGCTGACCGCCCTGACACTTCTGTTTATAACGGTCAGAATGTATGATCTCATCGGACCGGCTTTGTACACCTTTGCGTATATACAGCTCATACTGGCCATGATCCGAGTTACCAGGGTTATGATGGTCACAACAACGGTCGCCATACTGTTTTCGATAGGCTATGTCATTTTCCATTCCTATCATGTTCAGTTCTACCAGATGACGACATTGTCTTATGTTTTCCAGCTGATCCTGTTTATGGTCTTAGTGGTCGTTATGGCGGCTATAAATAATGTCAGTATCGGCCGTTACCGCAGGCTGGAAAAACAGCTTCAGGAAGCAATCCGCCAGAATGAAAAAATTACCGGATTGTTTAAACAAAACGTTGCCTCAGATGAAGAATTGAAAACAACGATCAGCCGTTTAAAGAGAACGCAAGAACAGCTTGTCCAACAAGAGAAGCTTGCTGCGATTGGACAGCTGGCTGCCGGGGTTGCTCATGAAATCAATAATCCGCTTGGCTATATTTCCAGTAACTTTGAGACCTCTCGTCTTTATTTTAACCAGTATACGAATATGATCGGCGCCTATCACAGCTTTTTGGAGCAGCTGCACCCAAGCGAGAAGGATTTGCTTGCCCCGCAGATAGAGAACTTGAGAAAGCTTGAAGAAACCAACAACCTGAAGTATATCTCAACAGACCTGGAAGATTTGTTTTTTGATATTGAGGATGGCCTCAAACGGATCAGTGAAATTGTAACCGGACTTAAGACCTTTTCCAGAGCGGATCAAGGCAACGAGTTCGAAGATTATGATCTGAATAACGGATTGAGAAATACGCTTTTGGTGGCCAGAAATGAGATCAAGCACCATGCCAGGGTAATCGAACTGTTTGGGGAGCTTCCTTTGGTCCAGGCGAAGGGCAATCAGATTAATCAGGTGCTCTTGAACATTATCCTGAATGCAGTCTACGCCATAAAAACAAAAGAACCGAAGACACTTGGCTCTATCATGGTTAGTACGGAAGTCGCGGGTGATTTTGTGCGGTGTCAGATTGAAGACAATGGGACAGGGATCCATAAGGAAAGCCTGAAAGAGATTTTCAATCCATTTTTTACGACAAAACCTGTTGGTCAGGGCACGGGCCTCGGGCTCAGTATTGCCTACGATATTGTTGTCAATACGCACGGGGGGCAGATTTCAGTTCAAAGTACGCCGGGCGTAAGTACGAGGTTTATAATCCTGCTTCCTGTCAGACAGCAGCTGGAAGCCGAAACAGGTGAAGAAAATGAATGAAGTGATTTTGTTTGTAGATGATGAAAACGCAATTTTGCGGGCGTTGAACAGGGTCTTTTTTGGCAGCGGCTATGAGGTTCTTACTGCGGGAAGTGGTGAAGAGGCCCTGGAGATTCTTCAAAGAAAGAAAATCGATCTGCTTGTAACAGATGTCAAAATGCAGGGTATGGACGGCTTTCAACTTTTAACACAAGTCAAAGAAAAATATCCGTCTACGATCAGATTAGTTCTTAGCGGGCATGTCGATAAAAACATGCTTCTGAAAATACAGCAAAGTTGTCTGGCCAAACATTATCTGTTTAAGCCATGGCAAAACAAGGATCTGCTTAGGACCATCGAACAAATTTTCGAAGTGGAAAAGATCTTGAAGAACCGAAACCTGCTGGAAGTGATCAATAAAATTGAATTTCTGCCATCGCCTCAGAATGTCTTCCATAAATTTAATTTTCTGATCGAACAGGATGCGTGCATGAAGGAAATTGCCAAAACGATTGAAAGTGATCCTTCCATAACGGCAAAAGTATTACAGGTGGCAAACTCTTCCCACTTAGGAGTAAAAACAGGTTCGGTTATCCAGGCTATTAATTATTTGGGACTGACCGATGTTAAAAATATTGTTTTGAGCGCCTGTCTGCATCAGGAGACCAAAGGGGAAAAGAATGCGCGTTACCATAGAGATATCGCGATGCTTTGGCTCCATGCCGTAACGACCAATACCATCCTGAATGTTTTTTACCAGAAGATTCATCATAAGAAAATGCCTGAATCAAGTTCAATGGCCGGATTGCTGCATGATGTCGGCAAAGTGGTTCTGCTGAATAATTTCTGGTATGAATATATGCGGGCAGTTGAGAAGAACGTGGGTAACCGGGATTTATTCCACTATTATGAACAAATCGAATTTGCGGATATATCTCATGGGGAAATTGGCGGCCATCTGCTGGATTGGTGGGAGCTTCCGTACTCGATCGTGGAGTCTGCGCTATTTCACCACTGTCCGCTTGATGAAAGGGTCATCGACAAGGAAATGGTTGCCTTGGTGTATCTTGCCGATATCTATTCCTGGAAAAGCATCTATAAGCCGGAGTCTGTAAACGTTGATCCGCAGGTGCTTGATTTCCTGGGTATTAACAAAGATGATCCTGATCGTTTTTTGGACGAAGCCGGGATTCGCCATCCAATGTAAAAAAACAACCATTCAGGTTGTTTTTTTACATTCTGCGGCAAATTGTCCGTCAAGACGAAATGACGTGGTATGCTATTGCCAGAAGCAAGTTATAAGGAAAGGCGGGAAAAGTTTTAAATGAGCCGCGTTCATGATGTCGTCATCTATTTTGAAGAGGAAAGCAAGACACCGGATTGTAAAGCGTTAGCCGTGATTTTCAGCTTGAAAAAGATTGCAAACATCATTGAGCTTTATCCGAAAGATATCGGCAGCAATGATAAGAGCGCAGAAATCATCAAGGAAGAAGGGTTAAGGATCCGATTTTCTACGGAACGCAATCTTGAAAAGATCCGGGAATTCTTCTTTGAAAGCATCTCCATGAAAGATTTCGAATGGGGGACTTCAGACCACTAGGATGCGTTATCCCGCGATATCCGTATCTTCTGAGAACTGACTGTTATATAATTCGGCGTAGAAGCCGCCTTTAGCCAGCAGTTCCCTGTGATTACCTGTTTCAATGATACGCCCGTTATTCATGACCAGAATGAGTTCGGCATCCCGTATGGTAGAAAGCCTGTGCGCAATTACAAAATTCGTCCGGCCTTTCATCAGGTTCTTCATTGCTTTCTGGATCAATACTTCAGTCCGGGTGTCCACGCTGCTGGTTGCTTCATCGAGAATCAATATTGCCGGATCGGCTAAAATAGCCCGGGCGATAGTGAGCAGCTGCTTCTGTCCTTGCGAGATATTGGTCGCTTCCTCATTCAGAATCGTATCGTAGCCATCAGGAAGTGTCCGGATAAAATGGTCGGCATGGGCTGCTTTGGCAGCCTGGACAATTTGTTCCATCGTCGCGCCTTCTTTGGAGTAGGCAATATTGTCTTTGATACTGCCGTTAAACAGCCAAGTGTCCTGAAGGACCATACCAAAGAGTTTACGCAGCTCGCTGCGTGGCATATCCTTGATGTTCACACCGTCAATACTGATTTTGCCCGAGTTGATCTCGTAAAACCGCATCAGGAGGTTGACTAGAGTCGTTTTGCCGGCGCCGGTCGGTCCGACGATGGCAATGGTATCTCCCTGCCTTACTTCAAGGTTCATATCTTCAATCAGCGGGACATCTTCTGTATAGCGGAAGCTGACATGGTCGATGCGAATATTTCCTTTGGGCATATCCAGAATCACAGCTTCAGGATTGTCGGGAATTTCTTCCTGTTCGTCCAGAACCTCAAAGACGCGTTCAGCGCAGGCAATAGTAGACTGGATAACGTTGGCGATATTGGCGGTCTGGATGATCGGCATCGTAAATGACCGTGAATATTGGATAAAGGCCAGGATATCACCTAATCCTAATAGATTGCGCGTGATCCAGATGCCCCCGACGATGCTGATGCCGACATAACTGAGATTACTGATAAAGTTCATCAGCGGGAACATAATCCCGGAAACGAACTGGGCTTTCCAACCTGCGCCATAAAGCCGGTTATTGATGGATTCAAATTTTTCGATGGCATCCTTTTCATGGCCAAAAGCCTTAACGATCTTATGCCCGGTGTACATCTCTTCGACATGGCTGCTGAGGTCCCCCAGCTCTTTTTGCTGGACGGCAAAGTATTTTTGGGATTTCTTGGCGATCATTGTGGTGGACAGCATATACAGCGGCAATGAGGCGATAATAATCAGGGTGAGAACCGGACTGATTGTGAGCATCATGATAATATAACCTATAATTGTTATCACGGAGGTGATGATTTGGGTTAAGCTTTGCTGCAGGGTAGTGGCAATGGTGTCGATATCGTTGGTCACACGGCTTAAGATATCGCCATAAGGGTGCATATCGTAATATTTTAAAGGCAATTTGGCCAGTTTATTATCGACTACCCGGCGCAGATCCCGGACTGTACGCTGGGAAACGCCTGACATCACAAGACCCATGATCAGGCTGAACAAGGCGCTGATGAGATACATGCCGATCAGGATCAAGGCGATCATGCCGATATAATGGAAATCATATTCACCGTTCGTTTCTCTGATCGCTGTAATGGCACCGCTGATTTGATCACCGGTAAGCGTGACATTTTGCTGGGTATTCGGCATGTCCAAGCCTGTCGCACCGGTTGCGGACATCTTTTCCCCTAAATCAATAATCTTTTGGCAAACATTCGCTTTTTCTTCAGCATCTGTCACCGAACTCAGCATCGGTAATTGCAGAAATGTTTTGATAGTATTTATGTTGTCCGCATCAATCTTTTTAACTGTCCCATCCTGCGTGTTGTTGGGATTGATTTCTCCCATATTTGGCAGTGCATTGAGGAGATCCAACATTTTAATGACGGTATTGGCTTTTTCCTGCGGATCTTGAAGTGTATTAATTGCAGGCAGCGTGATCAGCGCTTTGACTGTATTCAAAGATTCAGGGTTGGTGGGTTTACTGGTTGCGGGGTTTGCAATCTGCTTACTGATCTGGTCGACTGTTTTCAGCTGGACATCGGCCATCTGGGTATAAATGCTGTTAACGCCCTTTTCCTGCGCCTCGGACATTTTTTGCAGCATCATTCTTGCCATATAAGCATCCTGCAGTTTGTTGATTGCTTTACTGCTTACCTTAGGAGCTGCAATTGTAAAAGATGTACTGGCGATGGCAAAGATCAATACAACAATTAAATGGAGTTTATGCGGTTTTAAATACCGAATGAGTCTTGCCAGACTTCCGCGGAAATTCTTAGCTTTTTCTACGGGAGCACCAAAGTGGCTGCCAGGTCCCCCTGGTCCTCCCGGTCCTCCTGGTCCTCTTCGGCCTTGCCGATTGCGTATCGTGCTTTGGTTTTTATTTTCGCCGCTCATGCGATTTCCTCCTCTGACAGCTGGGATGAGACAATTTCACGGTAGACTTCGCAACTGTTCAACAGCTCCTTATGCGTCCCAATGCCTGCAATTTGACCATTGTCCAGGACAATGATTCGATCCGCGTCCATGACGGTGCCTACTCTTTGGGCGATAATAAGGACGGTCGCCTCGGCAATCTCCTGTTTCAGTGCTGCTCGCAGACGCGCATCCGTTTTAAAATCCAGGGCAGAAAAACTGTCGTCAAAAATATAGATTTCCGGCTTGCGGACCAAGGCCCGCGCAATAGCCAACCGTTGTTTCTGACCGCCGGAAACATTGGTTCCGCCTTGGGCGATGACATGGTCATACCCACCATCCATTTTGGTGACAAATTCAGCGGCCTGGGCAACTTCTGCAGCATGCTGAATTTCTTCTTTAGTGGCCTGCTTGCTGCCAAACTGGATATTCTCGGCAATCGTTCCCGAAAAGAGGACCGCTTTTTGCGGCACAAAACCAATTTTTTGACGAAGGTTTTCCTGGGATATATCCCGGACATCCACACCGTCGATTAGGACGGAACCGCTGTCGACATCATAAAACCTCGGTATTAGGTTGATCAGTGTTGATTTCCCTGAACCGGTGCTGCCAATGATCGCTGTGATCTCACCAGGCCGGGCGGCGAAAGATATATCCCGGATAGCGGGTTCTTCTGCGCCGTGGTAACTAAAGGTGACATCCTTGAATTCCACATAGCCTTTGCCGGTGAAAGTATCCTTCAGGTCCTTGGCATCTTCAATTTCAGGTACGGTTTCCAGGACTTCATTGATTCTGACAGCTGCCGCCTGAGACCGGGGAACCATAATGAACATCATGGCTAGCATCAGCATGGACATCATGATCTGCATCGCATACTGCGTAAACGCAGAAAGGGCTCCCAGGTCCATATCGCCGATACTGATGCGGATGCCCCCAAACCAAAGGATTGCCAGTGAAGTTAAGTTCATGATCAGCATAATCGACGGCATCATAAATGCCATGATTTTATTTACTTTAATGTAGTTTTCTGTGAGGTCCACGTTGGCGGCGTCAAAACGCTTCTTTTCATGTTCAATCGTATTAAAGGCGCGGATGACCCGGATGCCGGTAAGTTTTTCCCTGAGTACCAGGTTGATCTTGTCGATTTTTACCTGGACCAATCGAAACAGCGGTATCATTTTGGAAGCAATCATCACAATGACAATTGCCAGAACCGGTATGGCGACAGCTAGTACCCAAGTAAGGGCCTTATCTTCCCGGTAAGCCAGGATGATTCCGCCGATCGCCATGATCGGGGCGCTGATCATCA
>JAMPIU010000183.1 GCA_023667845.1 Dehalobacter sp.
GTTAGTCCAATTTTTGCTCGGTCAAGCCAATCACCTCCTTATTGTAACCTAAGCGGGAAAGGATGAGAGGCACGGTGATTAGCCGTGCCTCTCATCCTGCCTATTATAGTAGCAATTTTTGCACAAGCATGCCCAGCGCCGCAGTACCGTCACTGCCCTGCAGACACATCCCATGGGTTTACCGCCTTTTTCTTAACTAATAATTATATTGGATACAAAGGGGCATTTTTATGTCAAAGAAAGCTAAAAGACACCTGATCCTAATAATCATTTTAGCTATGTGTATCCTAACAATAGCTCAGGCCGCTCCTTATACGGAAAATCCCAACATAAAAGAACTGATGGCATATGGGGTAAGTCCAGAGAAACTCCAAAGATTATCAGATCTTGAAATTGACAGTTTACTAAAAGAAGCATTAGCTAATCATTTTACCAGTGATCAAGTTCATCAATACGTAGAAGGCTTATTAACTATGCCCACTGAGCAAAGTGAGAATATTTCTTATGAATATGAAAACGGCTGCTTTATCACTCCCCATGGCCCTATCCCCGATCTATTAGCACATATTGTTCATTCATCAGAGGAGGAACTTGCTCCATATGACTCCACTGTAAGCGTACTAAGCATAGAGTATCCTCTGCCCCATGCCAGCCATGTCACCCTTGGTGATAATTCTGTAATCTGGATAAGTGAAGGTGTCGTATATATTTGGAATGGTGATGTTATTAGCAATTTTGCTTTGCCGTTACAAGGCAAGACTATTGTAGATATTGCCTGGCATGACGGCTCTCTTTTTTATCTTGATGATACAGGCGGCATTCATAAAGTCTGGTACGACAACTACGATTATTTCTCCAGTCTATCTGAAATTTTCCACGTTGATCAATTCACTTTAGAACAATCTTCCCTGATAAGCTGCGGCGGAAAGCTCTGGCTCTCGGCAGCTATCATCTATTCATCCGGTGACAAAAGTCAACTGGATCGGATTGCTTACAGCGGTTTAGTCGATGTTTACGCCAATACTGTTGTTGCCCTTGAAGGTCAGGCTGATACGATTAAATATGCCACAGCTAATGAAGATGGCAGCATAAATTTCCTAATGACCAGGGTCTTCCCGATCATGCCAAATCCCCTCCCCATAGAAGCAAAGGAAAACAGCTATTGGATTACGATCAATTCAGCTGATGAGATCACTATTGAGCCGGCAGCTGACAAGGGGCTCGTTAACAGGGAAAGGCAATATTTTTTGGCCCAGGACGGAACACTATGGCGCTTTGATGCCAAGCCCGGAATAACAGCGGTAAAACCCGACGGCACAGAAGTTTCTTTTGTACCTGCCGGCTCTCTTCCCCAAAATGATATTACCCTGCTTTTTAACGGAACAAAGGTCGGCTTTGATGCATCACTATATATAGAAAAGGGATGCCCGGCAGGTTAAGAAAGGATCTGGATGTAATGATATCTATTACCAAAAAACCTTTATTGATCTTTATTCTTTCTCTTGCTCTATTTAGCTTGCTTGTCGGCTGCAGCCCAAAAGAAGCATACCAATTATACGAGCTGGACTTTGACGTCTCGCAGTATGGGACTGACGATATTCAAATTCTGGCTATGGGTAAAGAGCACTTTCTATATGGCGTAAGCCGGGTCCTTTATAATGAAACAGGCTCAGGCTATACAACGGTCTTGGGCGCCTATCGCTATACCTACGATGGCCGCCATATCCCTTTGATGGAAGCTGATGATAGGAATAGCTACCCCAACCATTTCTTCCATTCCGGCGTGATCAACGGCGAAAACTATGCTTTCAGCCTGATCAGGCCCGACATTGATGCGGATTACTATTATACAGAGGTTTTTGCAGGCGCCGGCCAGGGTCCGGCAAATTCCATTTATGTTGGCAAAAGCTATTTCAGCCATCTGCCCAAATTTATTTCTTTGAACGACAAGATTTATTTCATAACCAGCAAAGAATCCCAAAGCATCATCTTATACGATACCGAATCAGAGTTCAGATCAATAATAGGCAGAGAAATGCAGCTCAATTACGAAGGTAAAGAATTCCGGCTGCTGTCCACGGAAGATATCTCATCTAATAATAAGGAAATTCTTCTCCCTTTAGAAAACGGCGGCAAAGGCTACTACGGCATCCATAATGGCGCCGAGCTTACCTTGGTTTGGCAGGCAGACAGGGAATATCTTATGGCCGGCCTTCTGGAAAAGGGCTTGCTGGCCTGCCGGCACCCCGAAAAGGGCGCCACAGCATCGCAAGAGATCTATTATGACAAGGTTTTCCTATATTCTCAATCTGAAAGCCAGCTTAAAAAGGTTCTGCCGGAAGGCTATTATCACAACCTGGTATCCGATGGAAAAAGCAACGCTTTAGTTATTGAACGTGATGATTTTTTGGAGTCAAAGATAGTTTTGCAGCATATTTGGCTCACTCCCGAAGAGCGCATAGAGGCTGCCGCCGTCCCCTTACCGGCAGGCCTTTCTACAGAAA
>JAMPIU010000184.1 GCA_023667845.1 Dehalobacter sp.
CCTGATGAATTGTGGAATAAGACATTTGCCATTCAGGATCACTGGAGGGATAATTTTTCTCGCGTCCCGTTTGAAAATTTGGGCGGCACAAAAAACATTCGCTATTATCAGGAAATTGCAGTCAATAATACAATGGCTGCCATTGCCGAGGAAAAACAGCGTATCCTGCTCACCCTGGCAACCGGTACAGGTAAGACCTTCATCGCGTTTCAGATAGCATGGAAACTTTTCCATACGCGGTGGAACCTGAAACGTGATGGTAGACGCAGGCCAAGAATCCTGTTCTTAGCAGACAGAAATATACTTGCTGACCAGGCTTTTAATGATTTTTCAGCCTTTCAGGAAGATGCACTGGTGCGTATCAGCCCAAAAGAGATAGCAAAAAAAGGAAGTGTGCCGACTAATGGCAGCATTTTCTTTACTATTTTCCAGACCTTCATGAGCGGCCCTGAAAATACGCCTTATTTTGGTGAGTATCCTGCAGATTACTTTGATTTTATTATCATTGATGAATGCCATCGAGGCGGCGCAAATGATGAAAGCAACTGGCGAAGCATTATGGAATACTTCTCTCCTGCAGTCCAGCTTGGTTTAACTGCAACGCCCAAACGCGATGACAATGTGGATACCTACAAATACTTCGGTGAGCCGGTATACATCTATTCACTTAAAGAAGGCATTAACGATGGTTTTTTGACTCCTTTTAAAGTAAAACGTATAAAAACTACATTAGATGACTATATTTATACTCCGGATGACCAGGTAATTGAGGGTGAAGTCGAGGAAGGTAAAATCTATACAGAAGTCGATTTTAATAAAATCATCGAAATTAAAGAACGTGAGGCAAAGAGAGTAAAGATATTCCTTTCTGAAATTAACCAGAAGGAAAAAGGTATTGTTTTCTGCGCCACTCAAACCCACGCAGCGATAGTCAGGGATCTGATCAATCAATATAAACATAGCAACGAGCCGAATTACTGTGTCCGTGTTACTGCTAATGACGGTTCTCTTGGAGAAGAGTACTTGCGCAAGTTTCGAGATAACGAAAATACTATTCCAACGATTCTCACCACCTCACAAAAACTCTCTACTGGCGTTGATGCCCGAAATATCCGAAATATCATTCTCATGCGGCCAATAAACTCCATCATCGAGTTTAAGCAGATAGTTGGACGTGGCACGCGGCTGTTCGATGGAAAAGAGTACTTCACAATTTACGATTTTGTAGATGCATACCACCATTTTGCCGATCCTGAATGGGATGGAGAGCCGCTGGAACCAGAATCTAAACCTGAGCTGCCAAAAGAAGTAAAAGATCCGAAAGAACCTTACCGTTCGTCGGAAGAGGACGAAAAAGAGGCAAAGAAAAAACTGAAAATAAAGCTGCGTGACGGCAAAGAGCGTGAGATTCAACACATGATTTCCACCTCTTTCTGGAGTGCGGACGGCAAACCGATTTCAGCACAGGAATTTTTACAAAACCTGTTCGGCATTTTACCTGAATTTTTTAAGGATGAAAATGAGCTTCGTACAATCTGGTCCAATCCGGTAACACGCAGCGCATTTCTTGAAAAACTTGCCGAAGCAGGATACGGTATGAATGAGCTCACGACACTACAAAAGCTTATAGATGCTGAAAAAAGCGATTTGTTTGATGTACTGGAATATGTTGCTTTTGCCATGCAACCAATGACAAGAGAAACGCGGGTAAACAGGGCTCAATCAAGAATTTTTGAAGGATTAAATGAGAAGCAAAAAGAGTTTCTGGATTTTGTCCTCTCGAAATATATAGAAACGGGTGTTGGAGAACTCAGCCCGGAAAAATTGCCAGGACTTCTTGAACTCAAATACCATACAATAAGCGATGCTAAGGCAGTCTTAGGCGGGATTGCCAAAACAAGAGAACTATTTGTTGGATTTCAAGAATACCTTTACGCACCGGTTGTTGCATAATCTGATGTAGGGTAAATGCAAAATTAACTGCAAGGAAAAATCAATTTCTCAGTAAAACATATCTGGTGCGCCGCCAATTTCAATGAATATGCCTCCAGGAAAGAAGAATAATAAGGTCGCGGAGGAGAGTGCCAGAGGCAAAACTCCTTCCAAACTATACACTATGATCGTCTACCTGATGGGAGGGCCTATGTGTGCCGAGTTCGAAGGTCCGATTATTTCCCGCACCATCCAGATTCACGGGGAACAGACTTTAGAAGACTTCCATGAAGCCATTTTCAAGGCCTTTGATCGCTTTGACGAGCATCTCTATGAGTTTTTACTTGGCGTGGGGCCGGATGACAGGTCTGCTGTCTACTCACTGCCAGCGGACATAGAATTCCCGGGCCTGGAAGAGGAAATGGCAGGAGATGTCCGCACTACAACTATAGATTCCCTGGGCCTGGAAGTAGGCCGAGCTTTCGGCTATCACTTTGACTTTGGGGACGACTGGCTGCATCAGATAGACGTCACAGCAATTGAGGATTATTCGGGAAAAGGAAAATATCCGA
>JAMPIU010000185.1 GCA_023667845.1 Dehalobacter sp.
CAGGCTACGGAAAGACCTATACTGCAATAACCTTCATCTACAGGTTACTGAAGTTTGCGGATGCTAAGAAAGTGCTTTTCCTTATTGACACTAAAAACCTGGGCGAGCAGGCGGAACAGGAATTCATGGCTTATATGCCGAATGACGATAACCGCAAATTTACCGAGCTTTATAATGTTCAGCGCCTGCGTTCAAGCTATATTTCCTCGGACAGCCAGGTTTGCATTTCCACAATTCAGCGGCTTTACTCCATCCTGAAAGGTGAAGAGATTGATGAAAAAACCGAAGAGGAAAATACTGCCGAGAAGGGCTGGCAGCCAAAGGAACCGCTCCCTGTTGTGTATAATGAAAAGGTTCCCATTGAGGAATTCGATTTTATTGTCATAGATGAGTGCCACCGTTCGATATACAACCTGTGGCAGCAGGTTCTGGATTATTTTGATGCTTTTCTTATAGGCTTGACAGCGACCCCTGATAAACGCACTTTCGGGTTTTTTAATGAAAATGTGGTAAGCGAGTACAGCCATGAAGAAGCTGTTGCAGACGGCGTGAATGTTGGTTATGATGTGTATGTAATCGAGACCGAAATCAGTAAAAATGGGGCAAATATACCTGCTCAGGAGTTTGTGGACAGGCGTGAAAGACTTACTCGCAAAAAACGCTGGGAGCAGCTGGACGAAGATTTGACCTATACTTCCAGGCAGCTGGACAGGGAAGTGGTCAATCTCAGCCAGATACGCCGTGTGATACGGACATTTAAGGAAAAGCTGCCTGAAATCTTTCCAGGCAGAAAGGAAGTTCCCAAGACCCTTATTTTTGCCAAAAACGACAGCCATGCCGATGATATTATCAATATGGTGCGGGAAGAGTTTGGAGAAGGGAATGCCTTTTGCAAGAAAGTGACCTACAAAGCCGAAGAAGACCCAAAATCGATATTGTCGGCTTTCCGCAATGATTACTATCCGAGAATTGCGGTTACAGTTGATATGATTGCGACAGGAACGGATATTAAGCCGCTGGAATGCCTGCTCTTTATGAGAGATATCAAAAGCCTCAATTATTTTGAGCAGATGAAAGGAAGAGGCACACGAATCCTAGGATTAGACGACCTGCACAAAGTGACGCCATCGGCTGTTTCAGCTAAAACCCATTTTGTGATCGTGGACGCTGTAGATGTTACAAAGACGATGAAGACCGACAGCAAGCCTCTTGAACGCAAAAAAAACACCTCATTGAAAGACCTGCTGGCAGCAGTTACTTTTGGCGCTCAGGACGAAGACCTTTACATTTCACTGGCTAACCGGCTTGCAAGGCTGAACAGGCAGATAAATTAGAATGAAAGAGCCATTTTTGCTGAAAAGGCTAATGGAAAAACTATCAATCAAACTGTGAAGGACCTGCTCAATGCATATAACCCTGACATGATCAATCTCAAAGCTGATGAGATCAAATTGCGCCAGCCGGAAATTCAGGAAACCGATGCAAAGAAAAAGGCACAGGAGATCCTTATTGATACTGCCAGATCAACTTTTTCCGGCGAGCTGAACGAGTATATCGAAAACGTGCGCAGGGTCTATGAACAGATAATTAATACAGTGAACCTTGATACCCTTAAAAAAGCCGGATGGGACACGGATATACTGGCAAGGGATGAGAAGCTGATCAGCGATTTTAAAGCATATCTGGAAGCCAATAAAGACGAGATCACAGCCCTGAGAATTTTCTATGACCAGCCCTACCGGCGCAGGAAAGTAACTTTTGCGATGATAAAGGACGTGCTGGAAAAAATGGAACTGGAAAAGCCTTATCTCGCCCCTCTCGATTTATGGCAGGCTTATGAGCGGCTGGATAAGGTGAAAGGAAATTCCCCGAAAAACGAACTAATAGCCCTGGTCTCCTTAATCCGCAGGGTAACTGAGATCGACCCTGTGCTGACCTCATACGACCACACCGTTAACCGAACTTCCAGGACTGGGTGTTCAAAAAGCAGGCTGGAACCCTGAAATTCAATGAAGACCAGATGAACTGGCTCAGAATGATAAAAGATTATGTTGCAACCAGCTTCCACCTGGAAATCGAGGACCTTGATTACCATCCCTTTGATACCCTTGGCGGGCGCGGCAGGATGTACCAGCTTTTCGGGGACGAGATGAATATGGTTATCAGTGAATTGAATGAAGAGCTGGCGGCGTGATTTTTAGAGGGGAGCCTTATGATGGTCAGGCCGTAATCGGCTCAAGTATTTTGCTTCTATTTCCTATTGTTTGTTCTTATTTACTTTTGACTGACCGGCAAAGTATGTGACTGATGATTTACAGGCATACTTAACAAAAAAATATACCATGTATATTACTCTCGGTAATTATACCGACAGTGTTATATACAGGAACTTACATAGTATATATTGTTCACAAGGAACTGAGCTGTAAAATGAGGCAAATTCAGGACAGAGTAAAACCTGATCCCGCAATGAACTTCATTGACG
>JAMPIU010000186.1 GCA_023667845.1 Dehalobacter sp.
AACGCATCCTTGAAGTTTTACGGCAACCCCTGGAAGATAAGGTCGTCACAATCAGCCGTGCTCAGGGATCTTTCACTTTTCCGGCAAATTTCATGTTGGTCGGAGCGATGAACCCCTGCCCTTGTGGGTATTATGGCGACAAACTGCGGGCTTGCACCTGCGCCCAGTCGGTCATCACTAATTACCAAAAACGCATCTCGGGACCATTACTCGACCGGATTGATATTCATTTGCAGGTGCCGCGTGTAGATTACCAGAAGCTCAGCAGCCAGCGGACCGGCGAGCCCTCCAGCCAGATCAGGATGCGCGTTGAAGCTGCCAGGCAGCACCAATTAGCTCGCTTCAGCGGAACAAAGCTTACCTCAAACGCGGACATGACCCCCAAAGAGATCCGCACCTATTGCCAGGTGTCGCCGGACGGGGAAGCGCTCATGAAAGCCGCCATGCGCCAACTGAAGCTGACCGCCCGCGGCTACCACCGTGTTCTGAAACTCGCGAGGACAATCGCTGACCTTGCAGGCGACCCGGACATCAAGTCCGAACATCTTGCCGAATCCCTCCAATACCGCCAGGCGGAAGAAGAATAGTTTTCTCTGGATCGACAAAAATCGATTGTGGTGAAATGCTCGCCAAGTACGCGATCTACCCGAAGATTCCCAACCGATTTGCCATGTTGCTAAAGATAAACCACAATCGTTAAATTCGAGAAAAGGTTAACTGGCTGTCAATAGGAACTTTTAGAATATCCCAAACGCCCTATATGTCAATTATCGATAAGAAGCTAATTGCATTCAGATTCAAGAAGATGAAAACAAAATTTCAACTATTCTTTTGGTGATGGCTGTGTTCGTGACAGCTTGCAGCGTCAAGGGAAAAACCACCTCTTTAGCGCTAACTGATACCCACTGGGTTCTGGAACAAATCAACGGGCAACCCGTGATTGATGACACCTGAGGGAACAAAGTGTTACTCTCCCCCTTTACTAGCAGCTATTCTGATTCAACTGCTCAATTTTCGCGGGTTGGACTAACATAAAGATTGTTACAACTCATGGGGTCAGGTCAATGAGGATACTGAAACGCCCACTTCAGAAATGAAATTCGTTTTTGAGTGAATTTCAGCTAATAATTTGTTCACTATAAAGCCAGATGTGAGCAGAAAGAAGAAATCGCCAACAGTTTCACCCGTTTGGGTAAAAAATGGTGTAAAATTTTTGTTGACGTGGAATTTCAGTAATATTTTATTATGAATTGATAACGAAATGTTTAGTTCTCAAACAGCGAACCTTTCTCTTATTGACCCGGAGGGAATTTTCACAATAAGATTTAATCAAAACACAAATAATGAGGAAAGATATAAATGGCAATTACTAATAATTCGGTAAAATGCCCCAACTGTGGTGCAAGTTTGCCTATTGAAGAAGGCAGAGAGCAGATGTTTTGCTCCTACTGCGGCAGCAAAATAATTATGACCAACGAAAACGAGTATATACATCGGCACATTGATGAGGCTGGGGTTAAGCAGGCCGAAACTGACCGCATGGCTCGTATGCGTGAACTTGATATGGCCGAGAAAATGAACACACAAGGCAGTGGCTTAAAAAAGGTGCTGACCGGAATATGGCTCATTCTTTCTCTCGTAATCATTATCATTTGTGTTGTGATGATTGCATTTAAGGATGATTTTACAAACGGATTTTTAATGCTGTTCTACTTGGGCGGACCCGTCATCGGTGGGGGCGGCTACTTAATCTTTAAGCTTCTCCCGGAAAAGGAAAATGATAGAGTACTATTTAGCAGTGGTGGCGTCAAATTCCCCAAAGCGCTGGAACCGTTTACCGAGCAAAACTACGAAACAGCCCGTTCAACGCTTGCCAATGCCGGCTTTACAAACATCAACTGTATTAATAAGCATGACCTGACCCTCGGCTTATTAACCAAGCCTGGGAAGATTGAATCAATAATAGTAAACGGAAATAAAATTATGTCTGGCGGCAATGTATATATGCCGAATGTACCTATCACGATCACTTACCACGGTAAATAAAGGAGGCACACTATGAAGTGCTAAAATTGTGGCGCAGAGCCAATGATACGTTGTGGTCACAATGGACAGTTTGGACAAAAATCCGCTAAATTTGTGAAATGTGTTGACATAATGGACGCTGTGATACGCTGTGGACAAGATGTCTTCTGACTTTGAATCAGGTGGTTTACATTTAAACAATTAAAAAAACCGAGATAACGTTTCTTCTCATTATTGCAATAATCAGATCTATATATTAATAAAATAAATCCAACTAATCAAACTCTATTGGCTTTTTTATTGTACACTTGCCTTCATATTGAACCACACGCCTGCCCGTGTGGTTATTTTGGCGACACTTTGCGCCAATGCACCTGCGCGCCTGCTGCGATCAGTACTTACCAAAAAAGGATTTCTGGTCCGCTCTTGGACCGCATCGATATTCACCTGCA
>JAMPIU010000187.1 GCA_023667845.1 Dehalobacter sp.
ACTTCTTGAAAAGAACTGCCACAAACACTGTTCCTGGATAAGAGCTGTAATTTCCTCTATTTTTTCTTTCATAACTCCTGCACCACACTAGGATCTTTTCCAGCTAAACTCCACATCGGAGAATCCACCACTCTAGGATCTTTTCCAGCTAAACTCCACATCGGAGAATAAATCGCGTTATACATATCTCTCGCCATGTTTAATGCGCCTTCAAAACCCATGTATGGGCCGTTGTGATATGCATGTCCGTTAATGTATGGAATATGCAGTTTTTTTACCAGGTCTCCAACCCTGGGTCCGGTTAAAATCAGGTCCGCATGGATACTCTCCAGTACTTCGAAAAACTCAAGTTCATTTCCATCGTCAATATAGATCGTCCCGACCCGTCCCCTGGCAATAACCTTCTCAAAGTCCTCCTGATGACCGAATTTAGATGACATGGCGACAACTTCCATTCCCAGATCGTCTTCAAGAGCTTTTGTCCAGTGCCACAGCCTCGGTCCGCCAGTCCAGATACATATTTGTTTTCCTTTGAGCCTCTCCTTATACCAGTTAAGTTTCCCTTCGTATTTTGCAACCTCTTCTGCAATTACTTCCTCAGCTTTATCCTCCAGTCCAAAGAAAGCTCCTATCTTTCTCAGCGCTACCTTGATGTATTCAAAACCCCAGGTATCGACATCCATTCTTGGAATATCATATTTTTTCTTAAGTTCGTTGGCTATATAACCGGCAGAACGAGCGCAGTTGACAACATTCAGCTTTGCTCTATGCATGCAGCGCAATTGATCATAGGTTACGTTTCCGGTAAAGTGTGCAATGACCTGTATGCCCATTTTATCAAGATACTTTTGAAGTACGTAGGTGTCTCCCTGAATATTGTAGTCACCGATGACGTTAATTGTATATTCGCTTGTAATTTCAGGTTCAAGCGTTCCGACTTTATCTCTCATCCAGCCGATGTTCAGTTCATGATGTCCTTTTGATTGGCTGACACCAGCGAACCCTGGACATTCGACAACGAATATATCGACATCTCCAAGTTCTTCCTCAACCTCACGACATACTGCTTTGGGGTTGTCCCCTATCAGTGCGGTTGTACAGGTCGTGTAGACAAACATTCTCTTGATTTCTGGAAATTCTTTGAAAGCTTCCTTGATCGTTTTTTTGAGCTGCTTTTCAGCGCCGAAAACAATATGCTTTTCTTTTGTGTCTGAAGACCAGATATATTTTAATTGAAAGTTGTCATTATCGCTGGGATACCTTTTCGTGTGCCAGGTATCATACGCACATCCTACCGGCCCATGTATCATTTGAATACAATCTTTAATTACTCCACCAATGACGAGTTTTGCTCCACAATAGCTGCAACCTCTTTCTGATAATGATCCTGGTATTGTTTCTATATTTGAGAGTGGGAGAAACTGAGTCGTGTCTTCCCCTTCTTCTTTTATATAAACATGGTTTTTGCGCTCCGGTATGCATTCATCGCAACAGAATAGTTTTAACGGCATTTTACAGGCCTCGTATCTGCTTATTTTAAAGCTAGTTCTCCTTTTTCCCCAGTCCTGATCCGAATAACCTCATCAATGGACTCGACAAAAATCCTTCCGTCACCAATCTGGGCAGTCTGATTAACTTCAATAATGGTTTTAACCACCAAATCCACATCTTCGTCACTCACAACTACGCTCAGAAGTCTTTTGGGTATGTATTTCATACCGGTACTGTACCTTTTCGCAAGCAGCTTTGGTTGTATTCCAAAATTGAGCTCTCCCGAGATGCCTCTTTGCTTACCTTTTCCTAAAACTGGAATTGCCGTCATTGCGGGAAAGCCGATTTTATCCAATGCATCTTTCGTAGCCGACATCTTGTTAGGTCTGACAATCGCAGTAACTTCTTTCATACGGAACCCTCCAGGTGTTCAAAATTTCCGGCTTTCAGCATTATTATTCATAATCCTTTTGCGCCCGAGCTAATCGTGTATGCATCTTCAACCTTACTCACAAAGATTTTTCCGTCTCCCATGTTGCCGGTGTATGCTTTTCCGGAAATTATTTTTATTACCTCGTCAACAGCCTCATCTTCTACAGCCATCATGATCATTGTTTTTGCGAGCTCATCGTAATGCATATCACCAACAGTGATCCCTTTTTGCTTCCCTCTTCCGAAAACGTTTATTTTTGTCAGGGAGTAATAACCGGCTTCTGCAAGTCCGTCAGCTACTTCTTCAGTCCATTCAGGACGTACTATGGCACGGATCATTTTCATTGCTCATTTCTCCTTAAATTAGTCCATAAGACCATATCTTGCGA
>JAMPIU010000188.1 GCA_023667845.1 Dehalobacter sp.
TGGAGGAGGATGGCAAATCTCAGCTGCGCTGCAACTTTTGCAACAACACCTTTGACTTTTCTGCCAATGATCTGGCGGATTTGTTAGCTGAGGCAAAAAAAAGAAGCCGGACTTAACCGGCTGCAACCGCCATATATTATTCCTTGACAGATGAAGCCTGAATGATTAAGTTTTAAAATAGGCAAATATCAACTAGCAGGGGGCGGTAATTATGTTAAAAGCTACTATTGTTGGCGGGTACAATGCACCCAGCAAAATGCTGCAGCGGAGAATCGGCGGTATTTTAAAAGATATAGCAAGCGTAGAGATCTGCCTTTTTGATGAATTGGATAAAAATGAATCCGATATTTATATTGCCTATTCCCATGGAATTAGATATGAAAAGCTCAGGACACAATTTCGCAGTGAAAATAAAAAGCTTATAGCCGCCGAATTGACCCTTTTGCCAATTGGCATTCGCATGTTGAAAGCCATAAAAAAAGGGTCTCGGGTTGGGGTTGTGGCAGAGCATTTGCGGTGTGCCAACTACTTCTTGGGAGAAATCCTGAAAGCGGGTGTGCTTGATTATCATTTTTTTGCAGGCAAAATTACCGATATGAAAAGGATGAATGTGGACGTCTTTGTCATACCGGAAGAATTGCTTGATCTTGCCGACGAAAGCGCTCGGCAGGGAAAAAATGTTTTACCTATTCCCCGTACGATAACGGCTTCCTGTTATGCCGACCTGATTAATGCGGCTATGGAAAATTAATTGATAAAATACTCTTAATATTTTAAATAAGTATATTGCAAGGCAACGAGTTTTGTTTTATAATCAAATTGTGGTAAAGTTTACAAAGGCCCCTTAGAAAAAATAATATTTGTTAAAGGCTAGTGTGGAGCCTGCATAACGTATTGTTTATGTAGGCTTTTTCTATTTTCAGGCTTCCGTTTTCTACAGTAGCGCTAGGAAATTGGGTTTGCCTGCAAATATGAAGGGCAGCGAGGGGAAAAAGACAATTCTATAGCTTTATGGCAGATTTATAGGTAAGTGTGGAACCTACATAAATAGCTCAATTTATGTAGGCTTTTTTATTTTCCGAAAGGAGATGAAGGAATGAGGCTATGGGAAACCGTTATCAGTGAAGAGGAGCGCTTGATCTGCCAAAAAGCCGGCTATGGAACACAAAGGATTTATTTAGGCAAGAAACCGGCTCTTCTGATTATAGATGTGACCCAATCTTTTACGGGGGGACCCTCGCCGGAACAAGCGGAATCCTACGCTACCAGTTGCCCGGCCGCCTGGGAGGCAGTAGATGCCATCAGACAACTTCTGTATATCTGCCGCAGCGCAGGAATAACCATTGTATATACTACCGGGAATAAGGCGCAGGAAAAGTTTTTCGGAGGGGCCACGATAAGGACACGCACACAGAAGGACCTTAAACCTGAAGGAGATCAGATACCCATATGTATCATGGCACAGGAAAATGAGCTTGTACTTAAAAAGAATAAAGCCAGCGCTTTTTTTGAAACTCCCTTGGCTACGTATCTTCACAAGCTGGGTATTGACAGCATTTTGGTGACGGGAGCTTCTACATCGGGTTGTGTTAGGGCTACGGTAATTGACGCCTTTTCCCACGGTTTTCATCCGCTGGTGGTGGAAGAGGCTACCTTTGACCGGTCCTCGACCTTACATCTGGTAAATTTGTTTGACATGAACGCCAAATATGCCGATGTGATCACTCTGGAACAAGCTGTTGCACTGATTTTTTCGTGGGAAAAGTCCGGGGAGGTGGAAAGAGTGGAGAGATGAAACAGTTCAACACTTGTGAAAAGGGAGGGATAATGATGGAACCGGAACTGAGAAAAAAACTGGAATTAGGGTTTGCTATACTAATTTTTATATTCTTTGCCGCCTTTCTTATCATCGGCATAACTTATCCGCCCAGGCCAAAGGAGCTGCCGCTGATGGTCGATATTATCGGGTTATTGCTAACGGGCAGCATAATCTTTTCCGTGATCAAAAAGCCGGCCGCTTCCTATAAAAAACCGGACCGGCCTATGAATTGGCGGGCTGTCAGCCTGGGCTTTGGCAGCATGCTCCTCTATCTGATTCTTACCTATTTTATCGGCATGACCCTCTCATCTTTTGTGATTGTATATGGTTGCGGGCTGGCTTTTGGCGCCAAAAACAAAAAGACGCTGACCATCGTCTCTCTTGCTTCGGTAGTGGTTGTGTATCTGCTCTTTGGCATGTTGCTGAAGGTTAGCTTGTACCATGGCATCTTTTTCGGAGGATGAGAAAACATGGTTGATTTATATGAGATGAGAAGAAGAGGAGGTTTATTGCTTAGATGGAATCAGTTGTATTGCAAGGTTTACTTTCATCCCTGGCCCCCACTTCGATAATAGCAGTTTTAGTTGGCGTATTCGTCGGCATTGCTGTTGGCATTGTGCCGGGGATTGGTGCGGGAGTTGGACTATCTTTACTTTTGCCTATCATATTTAACGTCCCGCCGCTGATCGGGCTCATGCTGCTTTTAGCTCTGTGGGCCTCTGACGGTTATGGCGCTTCTATTTCTTCGATCCTTTTGAACGTGCCCGGGGGAGCCGGAGCTGTGGCTACCTGCTTCGACGGCCATCCTATGGCTCAACAGGGTAAAGCCGGTGAAGCAATCGGGATTTCCATGGCTTCCTCCATGCTTGCCGGCATTCTGGGAACCTTCGTCCTAATGCTGGCCGCTCCTCCCCTGGCGAAGCTGGCCGTAAAGATAGGGCCTGCCGAGTATACTATCATGGCTATATTAGGCATGACTTTGATCGGAGGCATGGCGGGGAAAAACAGGATCAAAGGTTTGGTTTCCGCTATTATCGGCCTGATGGTGAGCTTTATCGGCTATGACTTGACTACTGGTTTTGTACGCTATAACTTTGGGTCTGCCTACTTATTTGACGGAATTGAGTTTGAATTAGTCCTGATTGGTTTCTTTGCCATAGGCGAACTGATGCAAGCCGGCGAAGAGGGAGGGACCGTAGCCGAGTTTGGCAAGATGACGGGTACCGTTATGGGAGGGTTCAAAGAAGCCCTAAAGCGCCCGATGTCAATTTTACGATCTTCTCTGGTAGGCGTCGTTATGGGCGTACTGCCCGGAATCGGTATTACCATTTCCAGCATGGCTGCTTATGAAGTAGAGAAGAAATTCTCCAAAACGCCTGAGAAATTTGGCACAGGGATGGTAGAAGGAATCATCGGTCCGGAAGCGGCCAACAATTCTTGCCAGCCTGCTGCTTTAATTCCTACTCTTACTTTGGGTATTCCCGCAGGAAGCACTTCGGCGGTTTTTTTGGGAGCCCTGATTATGTATGGATTGACTCCCGGAATGGACCTTTTTACCAACAAAGCTCCTCTGGTTTGGGCGATGATGTGGGGTATTATCGTGGCCAGTATTGCCTATGTGCTGGTTGGCCTTATTTTTGCCAACTGGTTTGCCAAATTGACTATCCTGCCTATTGAGTATTTGGTTCCCTGTACATTGGTTACCTGCTTTATTGGCGCCTTTGTTACGACCAATAGTTTCTACGATCTGGTGGTAGCTTTCCTTTTTGGCCTGATTGGTTATGTCATGGCTGTCCTTAAGTATCCTCCGGCGCCGGCTATCCTGGGTGTAGTTCTGGGGCCTATCCTTGAGAAGAACTACTTCCGGGCTTTACTCTTATCCGACGGCTCCCATAGAATCTTTTTCAACGGTACCCTGGCAATATTTCTTTGGGGCATACTGGCCCTAATTCTCTTTGCACCTCTTCTTTTCAAGCTGTTTAAGAGCCGCAAAGAGGCAAAACTGCTTCGTAATCTCTAGTTTTCCCAAATAAGTTAGCTAGGAGGAGAAATGATGAGGAAACACATTTGGCGGAAGGTTTTGGCTATCGGCTTGATTGTCCTCCTGCCCCTAACCCTGGTTGGGTGCGGTGATAACAGCGCTAAAAACATCGAAGATTATCCGACAAAGAGCATCACCGTCATGGTTGGATTTAATCCGGGCGGTGGCGTGGACACAGCCGTACGGGGAATTCAGCCCTATCTTCAAAAATATATCGGTAAGACGGTCCTTGTGGAGAACAAACCAGGCAACCAGGGTCTTATCGCAATGAACTACGTAGGCGAGCAAAAGCCTGACGGTTACACCTTGATAGCAACAACCAATGCCATGAGCCTCAACGCTATGATTTTTCCCGAATCCTATAAGTTGAAGGCTGCTCCCGAAGAAGCATTGATTCCTATTTATAGTTGGGTTAATGGCGATGGTAACGGTATCTTCGTTTCCAAAGAGTCTGCCATTAAGACCTGGGACGACCTGGTTGCCAAGGCCCAAACAGAAGAAGGCATCAAGATTGCAGGCTCCGGTATAGGCTCCACCGATCATATCACAGCCATTACTCTCACCAAGATCTATGGCGGCAAATGGACCTTCGTGCCTATGGATAGCGCCGGTGAAGTAGCTTCCGCCGTATTAGGCGGTCAGGTTGATGCAGGCAGCAGCTCTCCGGGGGCCGCCAGCTTGGACCCCAGCCGGGTGAACATGCTTGCCGTTACCCTGAAAGAAAGGGCTGAAAAATGGCCTGATGCGCCTACATTCATTGAGCTGGAAAAACCCGAGCTTTACATCTTGTTTGTGATTGGCCTGATGGCTCCTGCCGGGACGCCCCCCGAAATAATCGCTAAGTTGGAAGATGCTATGGATCAAGCCCGCAATGACCAAGCTTTCATTGACTGGGCCGAAAATGCCAAGCAGCCTATTGGTAAAGAGGGCTGGAAAGCTGAGACTTACAAATCTTATTTAACCGATTACCAAACCAATATGAAGGCTTTGGTCCCCGACATACAGGAAGCCCTTAAAGCTGCCCAGGGCGGGCAATAAGCCAGGGTATGTGCAACCGCATTCAAGCTAAATATTTAGATCATGGGTTAGTAGGGAACCTATAAGAAGCTAAATGCTTTTTGGGGTTTCCTTTTTAATTTATCAAAAAATTGAAAGGAGCTATTAAAATGCCAAGAGATTTAAGAACATTTTTGAAGGAGCTGGAAGCGGCCAATGAGATCGTTACTATTAGCAAAGAGGTTGATCCTTTGAAAAATCTGGCCGGCTTGGCCTGGCAGGGTGAAAACAGGCTCGGCAAAGCTACGTTCTTTACGAATTTAAAAGATTTCCCCGGATGGAGGGCGGTGAGCTATGCCGACGCCAGCCGTAAACGGCTTTCTATGGCTGTTGATACTACTCCCCGGGAGTTTATTCCGACAATGAATGAAATGCTGAAAAAAGGCCCTACTAAAAAGCAATTGGTTGCTGAGGGTCCCGTACAGGAAGTAGTTAAAATAGGAGCTGAAGCCAGCCTTTATGATTTGCCCATCCATGTCATGTCAAACCTTGATGCCGGTCAGTATATGGGTGGGGCTATGGCGGTAATCAAGGACCCGGAAACGGGGATCCAGAACGTATCTCTTCACCGCCATCAGGTCAAAGGCAAAGACCGTCTCGGTGTTTTAATTCATCCCGGCCGCCATATGGATATGATCTATCAAAAATATGAGGCGAAAAATGAAAAAATGCCCATTGCTCTCGTTATCGGACATCATGCCACCTATTATTTAACCTGCTGCTGGACCTTCCCCTTCGGTGTGGATGAATTTGAAATGGCCGGAACATTCCTGGGCGAGCCGGTGCGCACGGTGAAATGCAAGACAGTGGATCTGGAAGTGCCGGCTGATGCGGAAATCATTATCGAGGGATATATGCTGCCTCATGTCCGGGAAGAGGAAGGACCTTTTGCCGAGCATACCGGATACGCCAGGGCCGGGGCCGGGCTTAACCCGGTCATCGAAATAACGGCCATCACCCACAGAACGGATGCGATCTACTATGCCCTCCAAGGCGGCAAGCCTATCGCTTCGTCACAGATCCTGGATGGGCTGCCCATGGAAGTTGTAATCTACAATCGGGTTAAAGACGTGGGTGGTTTCGTGGATATTAAAGACGTTGTAGCCATCCCATGTGCCGGCGGCAGCCATATTATCGTTGTACAGATTACGCCGAAAATTCAAGGGGAGGCCAAAGACGTAGCCATGGCTGTTCTTTCCAGCACCTATCTCCATCCCAAAATTGCCATGGTTGTGGATGATGATATCGATCCCCATGATAACAAAGAACTGATTTGGTCTTTGTCAACCCGGGTCAATCCAGAGAGAGACGTATTCATTGTCGGGGGAACCCATGGCCATCATCTCGACGCCTCACTGCCTTTGCTTACTCCTCCGGGAACCCATCCCCAAATCCGCAGGGGCTCCAAAATGGGTATCGATGCAACCAAGCCGCCTCTGACCGAACCCGATGCCCGGGATCACTTTACCAGAAGCCATGCAATGGGATCGGATGTATTTGACATCAATGATTTTCTAAAATAGCCTGCCCCATAGTTTACGGCGTTTATTCCTTAGGGGGTGAACGCCTCTTTTTACAATTCAAACAATGGAAGCAGGCCTTATCTGGTTGCCATAAAGCATATGTTTAGTTGATAGCAAAGAGAGGAACAAATATGAGAATTATTGTAGGAATAAGCGGCGCCACCGGCGGGATTTATGGGATAAGGATCTTGGAGGAGCTGAAAAAACAGGGAGTGGAGATACACCTGGTTATCAGCAAATGGGGCAAGGAAACAATTTTGCAGGAGACGAAATATTCTCTGGAGCAGGTCAGAAGTTTGGCTGAATTTATTTATGATGAGGACAGTCTTGGAGCCCCGATTTCCAGCGGATCCTTTAAAAACGAAGGTATGATCATAGCCCCTTGCAGTATGAAGACCCTTTCGGGTATAGCCAATGGTTATACCGGAGGGCTTTTGATCAGAGCAGCCGATGTGGCAATCAAAGAAAAACGCCGGGTGGTGCTATTGACTCGAGAAACCCCCTTAAGCCCGATTCATCTGGAAAATATGTTGAAGCTGGCACAGATCGGGGTAACGATTATGCCGCCGGTTCCCGCTTTTTACACACATCCTCAAACCATTGATGAAATGATTGCCCAAACAACCGGGCGGGTCTTGGATCAATATGGACTGGAGACAAGCAATTTAAAAAGGTGGTCATAAAGGACGGGGTGTTGGCGGCATGAAAGGCAACCTGAAAAGAGTGTTGGTTTTCTTTATGCTAATAGGGGTAGTTAATTATCTTCTCATTTTTAAGACCGATTTGAGCAGGGAAGCTATTTTAAGCCTTGACGTCTTCTTTTTAGCTGTTTTCTTATGGTCTACGGAGATAATTCATCCGACGTTGACTGCGCTGCTTATTTTTTGTTTACTGCCTATTTTTAAAATTCTCCCTTTGGAAGATACATTCATGGTGATGGGCAACCCTATTATCTGGCGGCTTTTAGGGATATTTGTGATGACAAAAGGGATGGAGGCTACGGGTTTAGCTCAGCGGATCGCTCTCAGGATACTCAATATGGCTAAAGGGAATCTTTATTATCTTCTCTTAATGATGGAATTGATCACATTCATTTTCGTTTTTCTTGTTCCGGCTGCGGCAGCCCGTACTGCTATCTTAGCTTCAGTTTGCCTTGGCTTGGTGCAAAAGCTGGATAACGGCCGGGACCGCAATTTTTCTAAAGCAGCCTCCATTATCATTGCCGTTACTTCGATGGTGACTTCCAATACAATTATTGTAGGGGCTTCAGCTACGATCTATGCCATCGGTTACCTGGAAAAGAATTTGCATTATAAAGTGACCTATCTTTCCTGGCTGCAATCTAATTTGCCTCCAAATCTTTTGGCCCTCATTGTCATTTATGTTGTGATTGTGAAGTTTTTTCCTTTTAACGGCAAAATGAAGGGAAAAGACGAGATATTTAAAGGGGAGTTGCAGGGTTTAGGACCAATGAGCCCGGCTCAGTGGAAAATGGTTATTTATTTAGGACTTCTTTTATCTGCTTGGCTGATAGGCTTGGATTATTCCCTGCCGGTAGAATTTATGGCCGGCACGCTGCTCTTTTTACCGGGGATTGGCGTGTTGGACCGTAAGGAGTCTTTCAAGGCCTTGGATTGGGAATCGATTATTCTCTTTGGCTCAGGCCTGGCTATGGCTGAATCGCTGAATAAAACCGGCGGAATCAACTACCTGGTACAAAATCTCGGTGGCCTTTCGGGGCTAAATGAGATTACAGCAATCATCGGTATTGTTCTGATAACTGTGGTCGTAAGGTTAGGGATGGCCAACATGACCGGGGTTGTAGCTACTTTACTGCCGGTATTTACTTCACTGTCCTTTGCCCTGGGTTTTAATCCCGTTTGGGCTTGTACAGTCTGCATTATGGCCAGCAGCCTGGGCATTCTGGTCCCTTCTCAGTCCATGTCTATGCTTACTACATATTCCTATGGCTATTACACTTCCAAGGATATGTTCAAAACAGGGATCCTGGTAATCCTGGGCTATGGGCTGATTATAATGGCAACGTCCCATTTTTATTGGCCTTATCTGGGCTTACATGCGTTGCCGTAAAAGGGCGCATTTTGCTATAAAGGCAAATCGAAAAGGAGCAGGAAAAGGCTGGTATAAGCCGTCTTTTACTGCTCCTTTAAGTAAGTATTGATGATACACAGAACTTCAGCTTAGTTTAGGCTTTTTCCTCGGCGTTTTCCCAGACAGCCAATAGAGTCAGTTCGGTGGGACTGAGATTCTCCCCGTGATACCTCAGATAGAAGGTATAGCCGGGACAAATTTCCTCCACCATACGGGGGATTTTCCAGACATCTTCATTATTATGATAAAGAGACAGAGCAAGCTTCGGCTTGCTTTCTTTAATTTTGGCGGCCGCTCCTCGCAAGGCCTGCTGCTCTGAACCTTCAATATCCATCTTAATCAGGGTGACCGGTTCCTGAATATCCTGATCGATGGTTACGGCTTCTACAGCTATAGAGCCTTGATCGGTAAGAACGTTGGCGGAAATATCCGCTGCATGCTCCTGAATATACATGCGGCCGGGGTGATCTGAGGCTCCCTTTTGGCAATAAACAATGTTCTCGTAGCCTTTCAAATTTTCCTGGAGCATTTGCATCGTACGGGGTGAGATTTCATAACAATAGAAACGTTTATAATTTGCACCATAGACTGAAATATAATCTTTAACCGTATCGCCGGTATAGGCACCCAGATCGACCATCACTTCTTCCGATCCGCATTTCATGATATCCATGTCAAAATAACTTTTATATAAAGTTTCCTTAACCACCCGGAGTGTTTCCGTATCAAAGCTGTACCAGTTGTTTACGAAAGCAAAAAGCACCAGCCGGGAGCGGTAGTCCGCCAATCGCTGGTAGAGCCACAAGAAATCCTCATAATGATCATGCAGGGCTTTGGCCCGGTTAGCCAAAACACCGTCATCGCCGGCAGATATGTTCAGCGTTCCCCAGAAGCCATATTTTTTGAAATAGTCCTCCAGAATTTTTTGAATGCGGTCCGGCAGGGCTTTATAAAGAAGATTCAGCCGCAGCCGGATCTGCTCTTCGGGTTGAGCGCCGATTTCCTGCATCATCCGCTGGAATTGCAGATCCAAAGGATAAAGATTCCCTTGCTTTTCTTGATTATTATATTGTTGAATATTCACGTAGCGTCACCTCCTCACTATGGTATTCCGGTGAAGGGGAAATAGTACATATGCCGGAAGTAATGTCATTCCCTGCAATGGATTGTGATCGTCAGTTTTGCTTAATGGGTGTGGGGAAGGTACGGGAGAAAATCAGGAGTTAATTGATCTATAGTATGCCTGCCGCCATAGTTTAGAGAAATCTGCGGCTGGATGGGACTGGGAGAGCGGCCGGCGGTGGTGTGTAAATGGTTGACAAATGGTGGAAGGGAGTATACTTTATACTCAAGAGGCTATAAAGGGAGAGTTTTGCTGGCAATTGAAGCTTTATATGTCTATTGGCTGGTGGGAATTATTTTGGAAGAAAGGATAGTTCTTGCCAGTGCGAACCCTAAGCGGCCATCGATTTCCTGGAACCTTCGCACCAAAAATTACGTAAAAAGATATGTTTTATGTGGTTGAGACCGAGTGTTTTATGGATATAGATAATTGCAAAGCCTATATATAGATGGAGAAGGAGTTGGCGTGCCTATATATAGCAGTGTCGCTCTCTGCGGAGAGCGTGGATTGAAATTGCTGATGGAAGCAACCTTTATATTCGTATCTATGTGTCGCTCTCTGCGGAGAGCGTGGATTGAAATAATTTCCTCTAAGGCCCTCTTGTGGCTGGAAATCAGTGTCGCTCTCTGCGGAGAGCGTGGATTGAAATATGAGGGAATAGATGTTGATCTTGTTAAGCTGCGGTGTCGCTCTCTGCGGAGAGCGTGGATTGAAATCTCAGTCTTTTGTGCAAATGACTGAGAGCGATTATGTGTCGCTCTCTGCGGAGAGCGTGGATTGAAATGATAGCCCGGCAACATAGGCATTATCCAAAATTGGTGTCGCTCTCTGCGGAGAGCGTGGATTGAAATTTAGGCTTATCTTGCTTTTTGTCTTGCAGAATGCTGGTGTCGCTCTCTGCGGAGAGCGTGGATTGAAATATCTTGCATTTCATCTTGCATCATACTCTAAAAAGGTGTCGCTCTCTGCGGAGAGCGTGGATTGAAATTCTTACGCTGACTTGCCAATGTACAATAATCGAAGTGTCGCTCTCTGCGGAGAGCGTGGATTGAAATATCAGTATATACGAGTAGTCGGAAGCTGTCAAAAGGTGTCGCTCTCTGCGGAGAGCGTGGATTGAAATCTCGCCCCACGGCTGGCCATCGCGGTAAATAGATGTGTCGCTCTCTGCGGAGAGCGTGGATTGAAATCCCCTTATCTTATGCTTTTGCTTTGCACGTTTTGACGTGTCGCTCTCTGCGGAGAGCGTGGATTGAAATCCGGTCCGCATCGGTCAACGGCTGTTCTACCTTGGTGTCGCTCTCTGCGGAGAGCGTGGATTGAAATCAGTCCATTAGGATTGTAGGCTACCCAGATGTCAGTGTCGCTCTCTGCGGAGAGCGTGGATTGAAATATTTAGCCCTCCTTACAAAATCAATACCCAGTTCGGTGTCGCTCTCTGCGGAGAGCGTGGATTGAAATAGCAGATCATCCGGGTTGCTGCCTTTGGCTGCCATGGTGTCGCTCTCTGCGGAGAGCGTGGATTGAAATTCTGGCCAACCAGCCATTGATAAATCTGGCAATTGTGTCGCTCTCTGCGGAGAGCGTGGATTGAAATTTGGCTATATGGGGCTTTAGATACTCTTTGATATGTGTCGCTCTCTGCGGAGAGCGTGGATTGAAATTTGAAAACGTGGAGCAATGGGAAGCAAGACAGAAGTGTCGCTCTCTGCGGAGAGCGTGGATTGAAATCTCCTCTTGGTTAAAAGTGATGCCGCCATAGCCTCGTGTCGCTCTCTGCGGAGAGCGTGGATTGAAATCCGGTATTCCGTTTTTTCGTCCAGCACGTCAAAGTGTCGCTCTCTGCGGAGAGCGTGGATTGAAATCGGGCGGCGTCGGCTGACGGCGAAAAATACATCGGTGTCGCTCTCTGCGGAGAGCGTGGATTGAAATTTGTTCGCTTTGATATAAACCAAAGTGTTTGTATAGTGTCGCTCTCTGCGGAGAGCGTGGATTGAAATGAGTAAGCCGGGGGAAGAAGAATTAAAAAAAGAGTGTCGCTCTCTCCGGAGAGCGAGAATTTAAATGCTAAGTCTCGTATCAATTTTATTCATTGGTACGAGGCTTTGTTTATAATAATGGAACCGTTTACAGTCCTTTTTTGAAAGAAGGATTAATATAATATGTTTGTAAAATTTTCTCTAGTAACAGAATGAGAATATCAAAAGTGAGGATGAGCACCTTGTTAGGATTTAGACTCGAATCAAAGCGCGGGGGAAAAGTAACTTTAAATGGTGAGATTATTACTGAATCATGTTTTGAAAAAGATAACGAGTGTGAAAGCTATCTTATTTTGAATATGAAGTATTCAGATGCGGGCGCTGACTGCTCAAAAATTGAGGTTATGCAGCTATATTTTCCGCAAATCACTAAAAACCGCCCTGTATTCCAGCGTATTCCAGCGGACAACTTCGATTAGGGAGCACTGAGCCCCGGATTTTAGGTCAAATCCGCTGCTTGCCGTCACACAACTTCGATTTTTGAACAGCCGGATCCAACCCAACTTAACCGCAGATTCTTATTTTAAATCTCCACCAGATTGCTACAAAAGCGCACAAAAAAGACGCCCCTTACGGAGCGCCTGGATTGATTATGCAATAATGTAATTCTGTAGGGTTGAAAGAAACCGGACTACTGGGCCCGTTGTACTTTGCCGGAACGGAGGCAGCGGGTGCAAACCCGAAGCTTTACGCTTTGGCCGTCAACATTGGCCCGGACAGGCTGAAGATTGGGCTTCCAAACCTTC
>JAMPIU010000189.1 GCA_023667845.1 Dehalobacter sp.
CAGTCAAGCTAAGGTTGGTGTCGTACCTGGGAATCGCCGTATATTCTCTTCCTGCCAAAAAAGTATTGTTCAGGCTTATCCAGCTGACCTCCGGCGGCGCTGAAGCAATGCGCGTTGCATTGAAATATACCGTACCGGACTGAGGCATAATATCCAGGACCTGGGTTTGATAGCCGGGCATTTTTAATGCAACCCTTGTCCTTCTCCCCTTGGGAAGCTGAATGCTTGTCTGTTTTCCGAAATCACAGCTCGCAGTCTTGCCATTATAATACAAGGTTCCCTTCAGGGGATCCGTAAAGGACGGACGATCCCTGACCGTCGCCGCCTGAATGCCTATGCTTTGTGTCATTGGTTCTGCTTCGTCTGTGACGGTAGCTTTAAGATCCCCGGGAAGCTGTGAACCTGCAATAAAGTAGTATACGGAGGAATAAAACTCATCAAAGCCGGCGGCTTCCCATTTTACTGTCTTGCCTTCCTCCAGGCCGGACTTGGGGACAAGCCCCAGCACATCTACATTTTTACTGCCGCCGTATTGCCCGCCAAGAAATCCAAATTTTTCGCTGTCTATGGAACTTTGGTGCTTGCTGACCGGGGCAACGACGACTTTGAACTCGGCTTCATAAACATTGGTCATATCAAATATAAAGTAGTCCTGATTAACGATCCTCCCGTCGGGCAGAATCCAGTAAAGGAAACGATACTCGTTGCCGCTGGAAATACTGATGCTGATTTTACCGGGATCGAAAGGCCGGTATTCCGTCCTTTTGTTGATCTCCAGAGGTAACTGGTAACCTCTTCCGGAGTATATCCAAACAGTATTTTTCATATCCGAATAATCACATTTTATCGTGATTTTCCTTGTCTCAGGCAGTTTTTCAAAAACCGGTGTGACATGGATTTTGTCATAATCCGGACGATCTACCGGAAGGACCTCTCTTAAAAGTCCGGAATCTATATTGATATATTCTCCGTCTTTGTAAAGCTCAGTAATTGTCGCAGAGCTCTTTTTATCCAACTTGTAGCCTTTAAACCGCCATCCCGGATTTGGGCGGGCATCAATATAAAAAACGTCATCCCTTACCGCTTTATCATGGCCGATGGAAAAAGCACCTTGCAGCTTGACCAATCTGACGGTACCGTTGGGAGACTGGTTTACAACCATGCCATATTCACGTTTTATAAGCTCTATCTTTGTTACGTATAAATCTATAATAGGATCGGAGAAAAACAGATGCGTCCAGGACTTTTTAATCGAGAAATTGATAAACATATCCCCTGTGGCTTTTCTCGCACCGTTGGTTATAAGAGAAAGTGACACAGAGGCGTTTTGATTGAAGGGACCAGTGACACTACCGAAGTTGTATTTTGGGGCATTCAAGTCGCTGACCATGGTGAAATAAGCCTGGCTTTTGACAAATTCCTGGTGGTCGCCGCTCCAATCATTCCTCCAACTGTAGTTTATCCTTTCAATTCCTGTAAGGTCTACCGGGCGTGTACTGGAAATCACTGCCTCTCCCTCGGAATTTTTTGCATTATAATAGAAGCCGATGCGCCCGTTGGCTGCAGTTCCCAGCATTTGCTCACAGGAAGAGGGGGCTTTCAAAGATTTGAAGCCAAGCCTTTTATTTGGGCTTGAAGAATCATGGATCACGACTGTTTTGGAAGGGCTGTCGGTCTGCGCTGCCATCGGTAAAATGTTCGCCGTATAATTAGGTGAAGCCTCATTTTGTTCCGGAAGCTCAAACAGAACCTTTTTTCTTTTTCGGAACATGTCCGCAGTCAAAATACCCGAAGCCATGTCATCTGCAGAAAACTCTGTCTCGAGCTCAGCAACCGCTGCTTCCCCTATGTCCTCCTCAAGCTCCATTTCTATTGCCGCTTTATATCCGGTATATTCCGCAGTGCTCCCGGCACCGCTTACTGCTTCCTCCTCTGAAATTTTCTCATTGGTTATTAATATGCTTGCGGAAGCAGGCTCACCCAAAATGCCTCCCTGCACGTTTGACAATTCAAAATAGAAGCTCTTTCCTTCTGCATTGGGATTCAAAATCGGTATGAAAACTCTCTTTTCAGTTTCACCGGGATTCAGCATAACGGAAGTGGTTATTCCCTGATAATCCTCCCCCACGGAGGCAGTACCGCTTCTTGTTGACATATCGAAGGAAACCAGCCTTTGTTCACCCTTTTTCCTCAGAACAGTTACCTCAACTGCACCGGCGGATGCATCAGCACTGTATTCTTCACTTGAAAGCTGGATAACCGGCAGCTCCGCAGCTTCATCATCCACTAT
>JAMPIU010000190.1 GCA_023667845.1 Dehalobacter sp.
TTTTCCACATTCCAATCCTTATTCTTGTCCAGGTTACTCACATGCTCATACAACTGTGAACCGGGTAACGGGAAGGGAACATTAAAGGAAATTAGATCGATGGGGAGTTCAAGCGCATAACGAAATGTGTCATCAATCGAGGCGGTTGTTTCACCCGGATAACCGACGATGAAAAAAGCGGCAATTTCGATGCCCGCATTATGGAACTGGTGAACTGCATTTTGCCCTTCTTCGAGCGTGGTCTGCTTTTTCATTAATTTGAGGGTATGCTGATTGCCGGATTCCAAGCCCAGGTAGACTCGGCGGCAGCTGGCTTTCTTCATGATTCTCACGATTTCTTCATTGACCCCTGTAACCCGCGATAAGCAGCTCCATTTCATCTTCTTGCCAACCATACGGAGGCAAAATTCTTTGAGGAAGCGTGGATCAAGGGTGAAATTGTCATCAGCGATCCACAGGCTGTCATAACCCAGTGCCTTAATTTGCTCGATCTCGGCGAATACCATATCCAGGTTTCTGCGGCGAAAATGATCGCCGAAGACCGGTCGTGAACAAAAATCACAATTGAAGGGACAACCGAAAGTGGTCATAAGGGAGGTGGTTTTCGAGCCATCCTGCTGCTGCCAAACCTGTTGATACGCAGCATGGTCAAAGTCATCACGGTATGGAAGTGGAAAAGATGCGAATTCATTTTCGTTATGATGGACAACTGGATTATTAATCCGGTGGTTCTCATTTTGAACGAAGAGCCCTGCATAAGATTCAAGAGATAATTCGCCAAGTTGGTTTTTCTTTAGGCGGAGATCAAAGAAATCCATGCAAAAACGAGGGAAACTTAAATCATCTTCCCCGCGAAACACAACATCAAAGCGTTCGCTGTATTGTTCCGGGTAGAGAGTGGGTAATGGCCCACCTGCCACAAGCAGACTCTCTGGAATATTCGTTCGCACCATCTCTGCGATTCTGAAAGCATTCCGGCTTAATGTCACCATAACGTAAATGCCCACAATATCCGGGTGGTAATCTTCGAGTTTTTTTTGAATAATTTCGAAAGTCTCAAAGGTACAATCAAAAATCCTTGTTTCCATTCCGAGTCGATGAAGCTGACTGGCAAGATATGCCTCCCCGAGGGGTGGGAACAAGATTTCGTTTGCTGATCTTGTTCGGAAATAAGGATAAATCAAGGCAATTCGAGGCATTCGTGATTTCTCCATTAATAGGAAAAAGGAGAATGTGACCTAAATACCAATAATAAAGGCTTCAATATATACGGCCACTCCAAGTAAAGTGGCTAACATGTAAAGCGCATACGAAGTACGCATAAACCATTTGTAATTTTTGAACCGCAATCTTTGGGGTACCAATTGATTGCCTCTCAAAACGACAAATATGCCCAGGACCAGACCGATCGACCCAACAAAAGCGTGAACCGTTGTGACGCCATAAGAACCCTCAAAAAACTTATCCGGAAGTCCGGGAAGTATATGGACAAAAAACGATTTGATCATCACACCGAGTACTACTACGGCATTGATTATGGCGGCGACGGTTTGAACCCATCGGTGTGCCTCGACATGATGATGGCGGATCAATCTCCAACCAATTGTGAATAGGGTTGCAGTCAGCAATATCAGGATGAGTGAAATATCTGATAGTAAGGTGGCATGAGTTCCCAAGAATCCTGGTCGGTTAAAGAAATCAATCATTGATTCTCCTGATATTATCAATACCTCATCAAATGGTTGATCGCGTCCATTTATTGATTGTAGAATGAATATTGATAATCTCCAAGCCGCAATTTGATTTCAGCGCTAATGGTTTGTAACACAAAGGGACAGGTTATATCCCAGTTATTCGTATTATTCGATAAGGTAGAGGTCACGAAGTACTCGCGGGAGTAGTGGTTCTCTGGCCTGGCCGTCACATCGTCCCGGTGTCCTTCGGGAGGGCAGGCGAATACCTCTTCGGGGCACAGGTCCACTCCTCGTTCCTATTCTCGAGGCGCCCAACGCACTCACATTCCCCGTTCGGGAATGCAAACATCGCGGAAATGGGCGTTTTTGGTCCACACATGCGTCAATTCCTTCTTTAAGAATATTTCCTGGAGGATAGCGGAGTTTTATTTTGAATACAACCTATTAATTTAGATAGGTCATATACGTACGATGATAACAATGGGCTAAAAAAACTGGCTTTAATCTGGCAAAAAATATTAGTTTGCAGTTTTTAGGTGATTAATAGATTATGGAAACCCTGCTGTCAAATCAACTTGGGTAACCTCAGTTTCA
>JAMPIU010000191.1 GCA_023667845.1 Dehalobacter sp.
TATAAATTTTATATACTATTCGGGCCAACAGAAGGAGTGAAAAAGGAGGCAAAAATGAAGAATACATATTACAAAGAAAATGCTTGGTGGGTAAGTCCATACAATGACACTTCCGAAGTAAGAACTGTTATTAATACTGCTGCTAAAGTCGAAATCCATGACGCAACTCTCCGGGACGGTGAACAGACGCCAGGAGTAGTATTTTCATTAGAGGATAAAATCAGAATAGCTGAAAAACTGAACGAAGTCGGTATAGAGCGAATTGAGGCAGGCATGCCTGCAGTTTCAAAGACCGATGAAATGGCTATCAGGGTTATATGCAAAAAAAATCTAAAGGCTAAAATTTTCACCTTTGCCCGTGCAATGCGAAGCGATATTGACATGGCAGTGGACTGCGGAGCTCACGGAGTGGTAATTGAGATCCCGATAGGATACCCAAAGCTAAAATACCAATTCAACTGGACATGGGAAAAGGTCCTGGAGAAAAGTATGGATTGTATTAATTATGCAAAAAGTAAGGGACTTTATGTGGTGTATTTCCCCTATGATACCACCCGTTCCCGTGATGAAGACCTTACAAATCTGATGCACGGCATAATGGAAAATTCACCGCCGGATTCTGTAGGAGTAGTTGATACTATGGGATGTGCTCTTCCACAGACAATTGCTTACCTTGTGACAAAAATGAAAAGGCTTACCGGAGGTCTGCCTATAGAAGTACATACACATAATGACTTCGGTATGGCTGTTGCAACCGAATTTGCGGCAGTTGCTGCCGGCGCCGAGGTAATTCATTCCTGTATCAACGGATTAGGGGAAAGAACCGGCAATGCCGCTACCGAAGAGCTGATGGTCGGACTTAAAATACTGTTTGGTCTGGAAAATGATTATAAACTGAACAAGATTCAAGAACTTAGCAGTTTGGTTGAAGGCATTTCGGGAGTTTCCTTAGCAGATAACAAACCTATTGTCGGAAAACGCAACTATACAAGGGAATCCGGAATTGGTGTGGATCTGGTTCTTAAACAGCCCTTGGCCATGTTTGCAACGGATCCCTCACTATTTAATCGAAAGGGAGATATTGTACTGGGGAAAAAGAGCGGCAAAGCCTCGATCGAATACTTTCTTGACAAGCTGGGCATAGAAGTACAGCAGGACGCAGTAGAGGCAATCGTGCAAAAAGTCAAGGCTACCGGAGAAGCCAAAAAGGGTCTGTTAACAGAGGACGAATTTATTAAAATTATCGAGACTAGTAGGTGAGCATATGAAAATTAAGACTAAAGTATTGTTAACGCAACCAATCCATGAAAAGGCTATGCAGCTTCTTTCGGATAATGTAGAGGAAGTATTGCTGGCACCAGACTGCGAAATAAGCACCTTGGCAGGATTGTTGGATGAAAAGGTAGAGGGAGTAATAGTACGCTACAATGTTTTTAACAGGGAACTGATTGAAAAAGCACCCAACCTCAAGGTGATTGCCCGCCACGGTATTGGTGTTGAGCTAATTGATTTAAAGGCAGCCACTGAATATGGTGTTATGGTGGTTAATACACTGGATGCCGCAACCGTTTCGGTAGCCGAGCATGTGGTGCTTATGGCTTTGATGCTGAGCAAAAAGATATTGACAGCCGATACTGCTATAAGGCAGGGTAATTATGCCATCAAAGATAAATATCAGCCGGACGACGTGGAGGGAAAAACACTGGGGCTGGTTGGCTTAGGCAGGATTGGGCAGGAAGTTGCCAGGAGATGCCGTGGGCTGGACATGCAGGTGAAAGCCTATGACCCTTATTTGAAAGCGGAGCGGGCTGAATCCATAGGTGTATCCATGGTGAGCACACTGGAAGAACTTCTTAGGACGGCGGACATTGTATCCCTGCATACACCGCTTACGGAGGATACAAGGCATATGATAGGAGAGCAGCAGCTAAACCAAATGAAGCCAGGTGCATTTTTAATTAACTGCTCGCGGGGAGCAGTGGTAGACGAGGCAGCATTGATTAAAGCTTTGGAGTGCAAAAGAATTGCCGGAGCAGGCCTGGACGTGTTCGAGCAGGAGCCCCCGGCAAAGGACAATCCTCTGTTTTCCATGGAAAATGTAGTGGTATCACCACATTCATCTTCGTTGACTCAAAACGGTAAAGTAAAGATGGCTATGGGGGCGGCGGAACAACTGCTGCAGGTCCTCAGGGGGGAAGTGCCGGCACATATAGTGAATAAAGAAGTACTGAAACAGCTCCGCTAAAAGGAGGGGAGATGTCTGTTAATTGGC
>JAMPIU010000192.1 GCA_023667845.1 Dehalobacter sp.
ATGAACGATTGTTGTAGTATCAACTTAATCCACCGTTTTCATGGCTAAGGTACATCTGGCCATCATCCTCTCACTCCGGGTTTCCCGGCGCTTTTTTTATTGTTATTTTCTTTTCATGATGACAACAGTCGCATCTTTATTGCCTGCGAGCTCTTGTATCACATCGGCTGCGTTTGCCTGTCCGGCCGCTATTTTTTGCTTGAGAAGGTCGACGAGAATTTCGGTTGTTAAACCATTGAAGAGAATACTTGCGAGCTCATCGTCGGCCGGACTGTCAAAACTCTGCCTGTTTTTCACTGCCATTGTATCCACCGTTTATTCTGCAATAACCAGTTAAAATTATGCTTACGATGTATATTTGGTTAATGTAATAAAATTGTAATTACCATAGCGCAAGCCCGATCGTGGAATACGCTCATAGAAAACATCCTCGAGGCCACTGGTATCATTTTTAAAATACCTTGCACACAGGTGAAGATTACGCTCATCGAGACCTGCATATAAAGTATCAAATCCTTATTATTTAATAACGATAATATTTTATTTTCATCGCATCGCCAGTAACCCGGACGAAGTCCATTGCGATCGTCAGGGCTTTCCTGGTGACATCTGCGCTAACGCTGTCGCCTTTATACATACTATCGTTACGTAAAATCCGGAACCGGTTAAAATCGTTAAGGAGCTTTTCACCGAAAGTATCCTTGTAGTTATCCGACAGAAAGGCAATGATCGCTTCGTGCGAGTTATTGGGCTTATAGCCATCCGCTGTCATAAGACACTGGCCACATTCCCTGATCACTTCATAGATATGCTCAAAAATAAAAGGAGCATTATCCTGGTCAATTGCCTGAGGCCTGACATATTCCAGCCTTTTCGATGCCCGGTCCAGCATGGACTTCGCTGCAGCCGGGTCTTTCGTCATTTTACGAGCCAGGTTCAATTGAAGAAAATAGTCAAACGAGGGCATTAAACCGCTTCCATATAGCCGGAGATGACAATACCGTTAGCCATACTGTTGATGAAGTTAACATTCTGATCCTTGATATTATCGACAAGGTGTAAGCTTATGCTTCTGCCAAGTATGGCCTGAAAGTTTTCCAGATCAGGGATATCTTTCATGCCAGTTACTATAGCTATATCGATGTCGCTTATACCTGCCACATCGTCGCCTTTGGCATAGCTCCCGAAAAGGATAATACACTCAGGCATGTGGTAGTATTTTTCCAGGTGCTGTAGCAGCCCGCTGGAGTGAATCGAGTACAGGTTCAGGGCTCTCTTCAGCCCGACCAGACGCTTATCGTCGAAGTTGCCACTATAGTTGTTGACGATGTTATTGTATTCGCTGATCAACAGCCCTTCTTTGCGAAGGGATTCGAGGATCATCTGAGCCCCGCGTGGCGACAGGCCCGTCTGGCGGGCTACTTCCCTGATGTGGAGATGCTTGCCCGGCCTGTCAAGAAAAAGTTTTAAAATATTTATACGGTTATCCTGTTCAAGCCAGCCCTTAACCGTTTTATCAACGGGGTCTCCTGGGCTGTGCTTTTTATCTGCCTTGCTTTCCGATGCCACATGTATACTATTGTTTACATGTGTAATTTATAGTTTACGTGTGTAAACAAATTTATACAATTACATTTGTCCAAAACCTGGGGTGTGTAAATACCTTTCTCTTGTTA
The DNA here is from genome assembly GCA_023667845.1 of Dehalobacter sp. NCBI lineage: Bacteria > Bacillati > Bacillota > Clostridia > Eubacteriales > Desulfitobacteriaceae > Dehalobacter > Dehalobacter sp. The sequence continues at coordinate 1,677 of JAMPIU010000192.1, forward strand.
TACAAGAGCTTCACGATCGTGGCCATTTTATTGTAACTTTTTTCATAAAGGTGATAAATTGTTTCTTTATTCGTAGGGTCAGATCACTCGATGCCGATACTTGACATCCGGATTTTAATTATATCAATGGTTAACATTTTATTATTAATATACAATTTAGTGCTGAGCTACGACATGTCAGGAAATAATTCTAATTCGGATACTGCAAAACAGGAATTCGAGGCTTCACACGCGACGAAAGAGGTCACCTTCCGGGTATTCACGGACAGCGAAAGCGGCCTGATATGCGCTTCAGGCGTCGACCATGCCATCCACACCCATGCCGGGTCATGGGATGTGCTGATGAAATATGTCCATGAAGCCGTCGAATGTCATTTTGAAGTCCCTTATACGCAGGTAAAGATCACCCTCATCGAAGTCACTGACGTCGAAGCTCAGGAAAGCAGAGATGTCGGGCCTCACTGCGACTAAGTACCGGGGAATACACCATTTTATCCTGGGCCTGGGCTATGAGCTGCAGCGAACGACAGGAAGCCACGAACGGTATTATCTAAAATCGCATGTGGGGGGCGATGGGAACCTGACGATTGCCAG
>JAMPIU010000193.1 GCA_023667845.1 Dehalobacter sp.
ACATAGCAGAGGGAGACCAGCTCGTTAAACACGGACGTATATGCATGATTGATCGTAAACAAGGCAAGGTATGACTGCTCTGCATCCATATCAGTGCTTTTGAATTACAAATAATAATCAGGGTTAACACTCATAATTTGATGCTGTACAGTTAATTGCCATGCATATATGTCATAATAATACCAGGCTTTTGAGCCAAGAAGCTCTAAAAACAACTATGCACAACAGGTCGGTATATGTCATTGGCTTTCCGCACCGCGAGAATCTTCTGGCAAAAGAGGGCCGTTAAGTGGTTGGCGGTGCGGCCCGCCCCGGCTCCCGCCGGGGACCCCCTGGTGGTGTCACGGTTTTTGCCAACGCGAGAATAAAGTAATAACCGCATAACCCTGCATCGCATCACGAGTGCAAAAACACGCGCCACCGCGACTCTGCGCCAACGCCACATACCGCCGAACGTTAGGTGCAATATAAAAACCCGTAAATAAAATGACTAAAACAATTATTATCATTGCTATCGTGTTGATTGCAGTATTTCTGCTACTTACATCACGAAATAAAAAAGGGGAGTCTCCTCTGACTAATACTAAGCCAGAGAAAATAACTAAACCCACTAATCAGATCAATAATGATAAATTGATCATTGTGAAAACTGTTAATCTAGATTTATTAAAACAAGCTATCAAGTCTTTCTGTAAGAGTTATAATCAAGAAAGCTTTATCGCATTACCTAGGCTTACTATTCTTAATGATATTTACATAGTCACATTCCCTTACGACATCGATTTTGAACGGTTTTGTTACTTTATCAATTACTTGAAATATCCAATTGATATCAATCTTAAAGAATACAAACCAGGTATAGTGGCATGGTGTACAACCAAATCCCAGGATATCTGGATGACAGATGAAATAGCTAATAAGCAGGTAATGCTTTATATTCCCGATTCGGATAAAGAGTATGATAATGTATATTTAACCACACAGGACAATATTGGATTTAAAATGGGCTTTGCATTAGGTAAAGCTCACAAGAAATTGGATCAGCCTATTCTCCTGTATAGGAATCCTGAATATAAGCTTAACGAAATACCAAGCAATGAAATAATTGATTTTGAATAATATACTGCACCTAACAGGTCGGTATATGTCATTGGCTTTCCGCACCGCGAGAATTTTCTGGCTAAAGAAGAACGCTAAGTGGTCAGCGGTGCGGCCCGCCCCGGCTCCCGCCGGGAACTCCCTGATGGTGTCACGGTTTTTGCCAACGCGAGAATAAAGTAATAACCGCATAATCCTGCATCGCACCACGAGTGCAAAAACACGCGCCACCGCGACTCTGCGCCAACGCCACATACCGCCGAACGTTGTAGTGCATTTAAATAAAACCGGAACCCATAATGATTACAGCAACGAAATTTAAAATATTCGAAAAATACAATGGAGATGGAGACGGTTTTGTAAGAACTGGAACTAAATCAGAAAAAGAATGCCTCGATTATAACGACTGGCTTATAATTGACAGTATGATTCAAGATTTACAACTCGTAAAAAATGGATTGAGTTCCAAAACTTTGGAGAACAAAATCAATCAAAAGTTACACGACGAGTTCGACTCTGAAGCAAGAGAATTAATTCAAAAAAGACTATGATTTTCAATTACGACCAAGAAAAATTTCAGGAATGGGATGTTTTCAACGGGATAAAATTTTATCGTAAACTTGAATACGAAACTGCATTTGACGGAATAGTTAAAATTTATAGTCTCAAAACAGATAATTCTCAAATTAACAAACTCTTAGAAGGGCTATTCTTTCATGGGTTTGTTTATCCAACAAAGAGTGGATTGTTACTAAGACAGTTCAAATCAAAAAAATCTTGGCCACAAACAAGATTGGTGATTTTAAATTTTTCAACAATAGACTTGAGCATTATCACTAAAACAAAATCATCATATGACACTTGGACGGTCAAAGAACTAGGAGTAGGTAAATATTTGATTAACCTTTCTCCAGATGAAAAAATTGAATATGAAAAAAAATGAAAAACGCACTACAACAGGTCGGTATATGTCATTGGCGCCCCGCACCGCGAGAACTTTCTGGCTAAAGAGGACCGCTAAGTGACCGGCGGTGCGGCCTGCCCCGGCTCCCGCCGGGGACCCCCTCCTGGTGTCACGGTTTTTGCCAACGCGAGAATAAACAAATAACATCATAGCCCTGCATCGCACCACGAGTGCAAAAACACGCGCCACCGCGACTCTGCGCCAACTGCACATACCGCCGAACGTTAGCAACAATAGCATATGAACGAATATCAAACAGTATACATTTATCAACCTTCAGGAATTGAAATAGGCCACTATTTCTTCTTTCTAATGATGGTCCTCTTAGGTTTTGGAATTGCATTGCTTATTAAAAAGACATTCAAAACATATTCTTTACCAAGACAAACTGCAATCTTCTTTTTTGGTTTCATTGTCGGTGGAACTAGTATTATTTTTCTAATTGTATTATTAATTGGAACTCCCAGATCAATAAAAGATAAGAAGGAACTCAAAAGTCTTATTGAGTCCAAAAATTTCAATGTTGTCGAAGGCTCAACGGGAAATTATTACTCGAAGCCTTATGGAGGAGATGATCTTATAACATTTTCAGTTAATGAAATGAAATTTGAATATTTTGACCACTTTATTCAAAAAGGGCATAATAAATCCTTAAGAAATGCTCGTCCAATTAATCGTAATGGTCAAAAGGTCAGAATCTCTTATGTGATTAGAGACAATGAAATAATTATCTTAAAAATTGAGGCTAAACAATAGCTACTGTTGCTAACAGGTCGGTATATGTCATTGGCGCTCCGCACCGCGAGAACTTTCTGGCTAAAGAGGAACGTTAAGTGGTCGGCGGTGCGACCTGCCCCGGCTCCCGCCGGGGACCCCCTCCTGGTGTCACGGTTTTTGCCAACGCGAGAATAAACAAAACAACATCATAATCCTGCATCGCACCACGAGTGCAAAAACACGCGCCACCGCGACTCTGCGCCAACGCCACATACCGCCGAACGTTACCACACATTTTATCACAAATGCACAAAGCTATACAAAAAATATAACAATAGGTTTTATATGCAATTGGACTACAGGGATTTAGGTTCAGAGCTTAGACAACATCTTGACGCAGATGAAAGATTAATTTGGACAGGCATTCCGAAGCAAGGATTTCAATTAAGAGGATCAGATATTTTTATGATTCCATTTAGCTTGGTGTGGGGCGGTTTAGCCATTTCTTGGGAATTTGATGCCTTACAATCAAATGATTTGCTATTTGTTATCTGGGGAATTCCATTTGTATTAGTAGGTCTTTATATAATTTTTGGTAGATTTTTCTATGATTCTGTGTTAAGAAAAAGAACAGTGTATGGAATAACACAAAATAGAATAATAATCAAATATGGGGTCCTAAAGAGTTCTATCAAATCTCTTGATATTAGGACTCTAAGTGATGTTACAATAAATGAAATGCCTGATGGTAGTGGAACTATTATGCTAGGTCCAGAATCTTTGATGTATGGTATGTTTAGAGGATCAGGTTGGCCCGGGACTAATACGAAATTAGCTCCTGCGCTTGAAATGATCCCTGAAGCAAGAAAAGTTTATAGGCGTATTATTGATTTACAAAAAGAAAAATAAAAACGTGTGGTAACAGGTCGGTATATGTCATTGGCTTTTCCGCACCGCGAGACCTTTCTATCTGAAGAGGTCCATTAAGTGGTCGGCGGTGCGGCCCGGCCCCGCTCCCGCGGGGCACTCCCTCCTGGTGTCACGGTTTTTGCCAACGCGAGAATAAACAAAACAACATCATATCCCAACATCGCACCACGAGTGCAAAAACACGCGCCACCGCGACTCTGCGCCAACGCCACATACCGCCGAACGTTATGCTTAAGCCTAAGTCGTCCTGGACTAAAAAGGTAAAAGCCACAGAATCACAAATCAAAATGGATAAGAACAAAATTGTAATCATTTTATTACTTCTTTCAACTTTGGGGTGTACGCCAAAAAACAGGAGATATGGAAGTATTGATTTTATGGCATATAACTGGACTATTCCAAATAATGCAAATGATTGGACAATACATTGTTCCACGTATGCATTAATCGATAGCCTTGGATACTGTAATTTAATTTATGATCCAGTTTATCCTAAGACAGAAACCAAGTATTTAAAGTTAAAAATGGGGAGAAAAGCAATAAACAGATTGATTAATGTTGCTGCGAACTTACCTACAGATGTTGATTTGAGGCCTAAAATTGGAACCACTTTAAATGATGGACCATCCTTGAAAATTCGATTTAATAATGGTGCCCTGACGAAAACTATACATTTTTTTGATGACTCAAATCCTAAGATAAAAGACTTACTCCAGTTCTATTACTTTACAGTTTCAAATTACAATTCTACCAATACTGGGGTTATTGATACCACATACCTTATAAACAAGAAGGTTGGTTTTATCGAATACTCAGTTAAATCAGACTATTTATTAAGACCCCCACCACCAGCACCATCTGAATTTGAAAATATAGAATAAAGGCCTAAGCATAACAGGTCGGTATATGTCATTGGCGCTCCGTACCGCGAGAAATTTCTGGCTAAAGAGGACTGTTAAGTGGTCGGCGGTACGGCCCGCCCCGGCTCCCGCCGGGGACCCCCTCCTGGTGTCACGGTTTTTGCCAACGCGAGAATAAAGTAATAACCATCATATCCCTGCACCGCACCACGAGTGCAAAAACACGCGCCACCGCGACTCTGCGCCAACGCCACATACCGCCGAACGTTAGGTTTAAGGCTAAAATATTCACGAAGAAAAATAATACTGAAAAAGCAAGAGTTTGCCAGTGCTTCGCACTGTCAAACACATGCTTTTAATGGTTTTCAGGTTGTTACTTCTCAGCAAAAAGTACAAGTAACCTACCACTATTTGAAGGATTAAAAAGCATTACTCGGACAATCATCCAGGGATAGAATCCGAATTAAAACAAAATCGTATACTACCACCTCAAAATGAATACAATAAAAAAAACAAGTTTTCTGAAACTTCTATATCTCATTGCAATGGTTTTAATCACGCAATCAGTCAGTGCTCAGACAACAAGTGAAGAAACTATTCTTAGCACATACATGAACCAGTTAGGCCTGCAACTTAATCCCTACCTTGATGAAAACCTCTTTCGGGGCTTCATGCCGGAGCTGGTCTTTGGAATAAGATACGCTTACCATGTGGCACCACATTTTTCAGCAGGGCCGGAGGTAAATGGGTTTTTCCCGGTCAATCTCAAATCCGGTAACGACTTGTTTTTTTTCAGGTTGGGTGCCGGAGCCTTTGCCCGGTATTCATTTTTCCCGGAGAGCAGAGTCAGGGTTTTTGCTGAAGTTTTACCATACTATTCTTACAGGTACTGGGAGGAGAATCAGTGGCTACCGGAATTAAGGGAGAGCAGATTTGGCCTTTGCCTTAGTCCTGGTGCCTCACTCTATTCCAGATCCGGTAGGTTCAGCATCGATCTCTATATTAAATTCTCCAATATTGATTTCGTCAATAGTAAGCATTATGTCTTCTCATATAAAGTGAATTATCATTTTTGATGAACAGGCCTGTAAAAATACCTCTATATGCAGTTTTGCTGATCGGCTGCACATTCTGCACAAAGATCATCGAAATCAATGTTCCATCACATGAGCCTGTACTTGTTGTCAACAGCCTTTTCACTGACGGGCAAAGGATCAGGGTCCATCTGAGTAAAACCGCGTCAGCATTCGACTATTCAACTCCAACTGTTGAAAATGGATTAGTCAGGCTTTTCTGCAATGATGAAGAAATTGACACCCTCATTTTCAATAACGGGTACTACTATTCAGATGTAGTAGCCCTGCGAAATGAAAAATACTCATTGTTTGTCAGTGTGCCTGATATGGAGAGTGTATCCTCAGAAGATATCATTCCGGAGAAGACCTTGATAGAATCATATGTTCACAGGGATTCGATTATGATGGATGATAACAATCACCCGGTTATGCAATTGGAGCTGGAATTTACAGATAAGCCAGGGCCGAACTTTTATGAGCTTTCCGTTATCGCAGATTACTATGTGGCTGGCTTTAATTATCGTCATAGTGTTGGTTTTAAGTACAGTACAGATCCCGTACTGGTTTCAACAGGCCTGCTTGATTATTATGCTGAATCCATTGTATTTACTGATGAATTATTTGACGGGGAACAGACAAGCATTAAGGCAAATTATTGGATTCAGACAGGTGAAATGCCTCTGATCGGAGAAGGGCCTGAATACGGTTATATTTTATTCGTGTCTCTCCGCTCAATATCCGAGTCATATTACAATTATATCAGGAAGCAGATAATCTACCAGTACAGCCTGGAATCCAACATTTTTACCGGGCTGCCGGATCCGGTACACATGTACTCAAACATTACCGGAGGTTACGGCATCTTTGCCGGTTATTCATCAGACAATAAAACGATCAATGTTGTGATCAGGTGAAAAGACTGACATTCATATTAGCTATGTTTATGTTTGCCTTGGTCATGAGCCATGGCCAGCAGGTAACCATAAGCGGATATATCTCCGATGCTGAAACGGGAGAAAAACTGATCGGCGCTACTGTTGTTTGCATTGATGACGGTTCATATGCCATCACAAACGGTTATGGTTACTATGCAATGAAGCGCCTCCCGGCAGCAGATACAATACGGCTTCAGGCATCATTTGTGGGTTACATACAGGATACCATAAAGGTTCTTCCGGACGCAAACCTGAAAATCGACTTTGAACTCATATCCGATATTGTCATTGAGGAGGTCACGGTTAAAGCTCCCCGTCCTCTTACATATGACAGGAAAAAAGAGATGAGCACAGTTTCAGTCCCTGTATCGAAAGTCATTGTACTGCCCGCCCTGGGAGGAGAATCGGATATCCTTAAGACACTTCAGCTGATGCCCGGGATTCAGTCAGGCAATGAGGCCTCAAGCGGCCTCTATGTCAGAGGAGGCAGTCCTGACCAGAACCTGATAGTCATTGATGATGTACCGGTCTATTATGTAAACCATCTGGGAGGTTTTGTTTCTACATTTAATTCAGATGCCATAAACAGTATGAAACTGATAAAAGGAGGCTTCCCGGCAAGGTATGGAAGCCGCTTATCGTCTGTTCTGGACATCAGAATGAAAGAGGGGAACATGAAGGAGCAGCATGGAAATTTCATGATAGGAATGATTGCTTCAAAATACATGATTGAAGGCCCAATAAAAAAAGATACAACATCATACCTGATATCCATACGGAGGCTCATGTACGATCTTATAACCAAGCCGCTTACCTATTTTTCAAGCAGCGGCGTTTCTGTCGGATATACTTTCTACGATTTTAACGCAAAGCTGAATCATTGTTTTTCACCTGATGACAGGGTTTATCTCAGCATCTATTCAGGTGACGACAAAATAACGACCGTAAACAGGATAGAACATGAGGTAAGCAAGATGGCTCTCCAATGGGGGAATATTCTCGGTTCGTTCAGGTGGAACCATGTCTACGGAGACAGGTTGTTCAGCAACCTCACTGTCTATTCCACAAAGTATCGCCTGGATAATGAGTTTAACTACACTATGAAGGCTGATGACCTTAAAGAAGAGTCGTCATACAGGTATTTTTCAGGTATAGTTGACGTTGCCGCAAAGATAGACTTTGACTATTATGTCAATCGATTCTATTCAATTAAATATGGTGGAACAGGTATCTGGCATTTTTTCAATCCAAATACAATGACCTTTCGGACCTCCGGCGACTTTGAAGAAACGGAGTCAGTCATGGGAAGCAGTAAGCAACACGGGTTTGAAACTGGCGCCTATATTGAGAATGAGATCTCCGTAGGTGGCAGGTTCTTTACAGATATTGGATTAAGGTTTTCCAACTACCGGACATCGGGAAGGAATTATTCATCGGCCGAGCCACGAGTGCTTACAAGCCTCAGGCTTGGAAGCGCCACATTCGTGAAAGCATCATTTTCAACCATGACACAATATGTGCACCTGTTAACAGGTTCAGGACCAAACATGCAAAATGATACCTGGGTCCCGGTAACTGACCTTATAGCGCCGTCGAAAGCCATGCAGTATGCTGTCGGAATTGAAAGAACATTTGGTGACGGGCTGTTTGATGCAAGCCTGGAGGGTTATTATAAAACCATGAATAATCTTATTACTTATAAGGAAGGTATATCGGCTCTCTCCTCATCGATCGACTGGCAGTCACAGGTTGAGACAAACGGAACCGGCAAATCATACGGAATAGAGTTCCTCCTGCAGAAAAAAGCAGGACCTGTGACGGGTTGGATCGCTTATACCTATTCAAAGACAACCCGACGGTTTGAGAATTTAAATTCCGGGAAGGAGTTTCCGTTTAAGTATGACAGGAACCACGATATCAGCATTGTATATCTCCAGAGGATAAGAAGCAATATTCAATTATCAGCCACATGGGTGTATGGTACGGGTAATCCGTATACCCTGGCCACGGAAAGATACAGGATGATCACCAGTCCAGGTGACAATCTTGACGCGATAGGTAGTTACCAGGACTATGGCCTGATCTATGGTGACTTGAACTCATCGAGGATGAGGGAATACCATAAGCTTGACGTGGGAATAAATTTTTACAAGGAGGTCAGGTGGGGCGAGCGTACACTTAGTTTTAACATTTACAATCTTTATAACCGGCAGAACCCGTATTATTATTTTATTGAAAGAACAGCTGAGTATGATTCCCATCATCACGAAATCCCGGGCACTCAAAGGTATGCCTTGAAGCAGCGAAGCTATTTCCCGATTATTCCGTCAATTAGTTATAGTATTAAGTTTTAAATCAGATCCTGTATCGCTTAAGAAGTTGAAATCGTTCTGTCAATATTGGCTTTCAGGCACATCACGCATGGGATGGTTCTCTGCAAAAAAAATGGTGTTGCCAATGCGTGAAGAGCCTTCAGCGAGTTTTAATGAACGGCGGTTAATTGTTTAGTTGAAAACACCAAAAGTGAATAAGCCCTAAACCTAACAGGTCGGTATATGTCATTGGCGCTCCGTGGCGCGACAATTGGGTAAACAAAGAGGCGGTTTTGTGGTTGGCGCCACGGCCTGCCCCGGCTCCCGCCGGGGACTTCCGCCAGCTGGCGGATCACGGTTTTTGCCAACGCGAGAGTAAAGTAATAACAGCATAACCCTGCATCGCACCACGAGTGCAAAAACACGCACCACCGCGACTCTGCGCCAACGCCACATACCGCCGAACGTTAGCTGCAATTATATGACATTCAACACAATATCGCATGGACTTTCAACATGACCAATCTTGGAATAACCTAATGGAAGTGTTAGACTCAAAGCTTCCAATCAAGGAAAGTTGGAATAGAATTATAAACTTCCATGAAAGCATAATTTCTAAACCATACTGGAGTTCTTTGAGACAACTAGACTTTGAGACCGAACAAGATGAAATCTGTAGTTGGCTTGAGCAGTTAGTCATAAAATCACCTGTTCCACAAAACACTGTAGCATTTTGGGTTGGTATTACAAAGATGAAATACAAATCAAAAATCCTACCTGCAATATATGTAGTTGGCTCAAAATCATACGATAAAGACAAAATTGAGTGGGCTTGTAATCCAGTTTACGAACCTGATAATAGATATGCTCTTCCAGAAATCCTAGCTGAAATAGACAAAATTATTAAATCTGACAAGGGTAACTATGAATTCTTCGATTGGTTATTTCCTATGGCTTATTGCTCCTTAACATTTGATGAAATTATCAGATCTAAGCTTAAAAAGGAACTATTTCTAAATGGCAGAAAAAGAATGTTTATTACTGTGGGCCACGATGAGGGAGATTTTGTGAATGTATCAACCATAGAATAATTAAGTATTAAACCTTAAACTTCTTAAAGGTAATAAGTAATAATAACAGCAGCTAACAGGGCGGTAAATGCAACCGCCTTCTGTGCCGCGAAAACTTCGCGGCCACACCGACAGATTAGTAATGGCGGCACAGGCCAGCCCGCAATGGTGTCACGGTTTTTGCATACCCCGACAACCTTGTAACAAAAAGAATAATCCAACACACCAACACGATTGCAAAAACGCGTGCCACCGCGATGCTGCGGCGGCAGCACTTACCGCCAAACGTTATGCCCAATGCTTTTACGGCAGACCAACCAACAATAATAACTAAAGAATAAATTGACCAATGTGTTTTGCAGTATACATAGGGACAGATAAAGAATTAGAATTAGGAACGTTCGTTCCTGAGCAAACAGACATATATTTTGAGAAACTTAGTGACGAAGAAGAGACTGCCTTACGACTTAAATTCTCTAAGACAAACATTTATTACGTTGGTTCGGACACAAGTTGTTCTTGCGGACTTGTTTTTGAAAGTGAGGACTTTGATGACCCTGACGAACAAACAAATAAAAAATCACCGCAACGATTCATTGACTTTTTAAAAGAAGCGACAAAAGCAGAAAACATTGAATATTATTGCTGTTGGGAGGGAGATTGGTACTTGCCGACTGAACACGAGCGAGAACTTGACATTAGAGATATTTCATTGGACAAAAACTATTTCGTTGGGACTCAGAAAGAATTTATCAATTTTAAAAAGCAAATAGACGAGTGAAAGAAGCACAGGGCATAACAGGTCGGTATATGTCATTGCCTTTCCGTACCGCGAGAATTTTCTGGCTAAAGAGGACCGCTAAGTGGCCGGCGGTACGGGCCGCCCCGGCTGCCGCCGGGGACTCCCTCCTGGTGTCACGGTTTTTGCCAACGCGAGAATAAACTAATAACTTCATAACTCTACACCGCACCACGAGTGCAAAAACACGCGCCACCGCGACTCTGCGCCAACGCCACATACCGCCGAACGTTACCGCTAATGCCAGAAACCCTGCAAAAAATATCAAAACATTTGGAAAATGTTACCTAATTAGCTAACTTTGCAGAATGAATGAAGGAATAATCAGGAAAATATTCTACTTCAAGAACTATTACCTAGACTTCTTCAGCTCACTTAAACCTGAAGTCAAGAAAAAGTTCAACTGGACACTTCTTCTTATCGCAACGGTAGAAAGAGTTCCTGAAAAATACTTCAAACATTTAACGGGCACGAGCGGGATCTATGAAGTCCGTGTTGAGGTTGGCAGTAATATTTACAGAGTACTCAGCTTCTTCGACAAAGATCAACTAGTAATCCTGGTTAATGGGTTTCAAAAGAAATCGCAAAAAACCCCAAAGAGAGAGATTGAATTGGCAGAAAAACTAAGAAAGGAGTACTTCAATGAAAAAGAAAGAAAATAAGATGCTCACTTCATTTGAAGACCATCTTGATGAACAGTATGGCAAGAGAGGCACTGAGGAGAGAGAACGCTTTGAGACTGAATTTGAAGCATTCAGACTTGGTGTAATGCTTCAAGAACTTCGTAAAGAAAAAGGATTAACACAAGCCCAGCTTGCTGAGAAATGCGGCACTACTAAAACCTATATATCACGTATTGAGAATGATGCATCTGATATACGGCTCTCAACTCTAATGAGAATCTTCCGTGAAGGACTTGGTGCAAATCTCAGACTAAGTATCGATATATAAGAATCAGGCACAAGCGGTAACAGGTCGGTATATGCAATTGCCGCTCCGTGGCGCGACAATTGAGTAACTAAAGAGGAGGTTTTGTGGAAGGCGCCACGGCCCGCCCCGGCTCCCGCCGGGGTCCCCCTGTTGGTGTCACGGTTTTTGCTAACGCGAGAATTAAGTAATAACCGCATAATCCTGCACCGCACCACGAGTGCAAAAACACGCGCCACCGCGATGCTGCGGCAACATGCACATACCGCCGAACGTTGTGCATAATTGTGGGCAGCTAACCAAACCATATTAAAGTGAATTCTACCCAGCAACATTATAGAGAAAGTAAGGACCTTCAAATACTTTCTCACCAAGTATCT
>JAMPIU010000194.1 GCA_023667845.1 Dehalobacter sp.
ATGCTGCAGGGACACAATCCCGTAATGTTGTGTGCTCCTGTGGTCAGGATAAGTTTAAAAAGAATGACAGAGCGTCAGCTTCCTCACCTGGTCATCCTGTCTTATAATGAACTTGTACAGGGAATAGAGGTTCAGGCTCTTGGAATGGTGGTGTTGGATTAAATGAGGGTGAAACGGTTTATCGGTGACAATGTGGCGGATACAATGGGGAAGATCAAGCGAGATCTTGGGTCAGAGGCAGTGATTCTGCAGACCCGCCAAATTAAAGAAGGCGGATTCCTGGGTTTTTTTGCGCGTACAAAAGTGGAAATTACCGCAGCGATTGAAGATAGGCAGCCGAACCATGCCGCGATGAAGCCAGTAGAGGAGGAACCTGTCAAAGTCGTTAATACGGATGCGATAAAAAAGGCATATGAAGCTTACAGGGAAAAAGAAAATGAAAACACGAGAGAGCAGGGTATTTCCGATGATGCCCAGTCCGAAATCAAACAAATGCACACGATTCTGAAAGAAATCAAAGGGCATATCACCAAAGGGGACGCAAACATCAGTGCCGAATCCAAACCGTATTCGGACTGGATTCATTTTATGATGGATAGAGGGGCCAGCAGAGAGACTGCCGCTGAACTGCTCGAGCCAATTAAAAACGATCTAACCGAAGATCAATGGAAAAATAATGTGAAAGTATTTGAACTGTTGGAAAATCAAGTAGAGCGGCTATGTTCAAATACCGAAGTTATCAGGCCCAGCAAATCCAGGACACTGGTGGTCGCGATGGTAGGACCTACCGGAGTCGGGAAAACAACAACCATTGGGAAGCTTGCGGCGGGTTTCAGCATCATTGAAAGAAGAAAGGTCGCGCTGATAACAGCCGACACATTCAGAGTAGCGGCAGTGGAACAACTCAGAACTTTCGGAGAAATCATCGGTGTTCCGGTTGAAGTCGTTATGACGCCGGAAGGGTTAAAAGAAGCGATTGACATCCATGCCGACAAAGAGCTTATTTTTATTGATACAGCCGGACGCAGTCCACAGCACGACCTTCATATGGATGAATTGGAAGCTTTTCTGGACAAGGCCAAACCGGATCTGACAATGCTTGTCATGAGTGTTACGACCAACCTGGCTGACCAGATGAAAGTCTATGAAACATTTAAAAAATTATCTACGCATCTGATCTTAACGAAGCTGGATGAGAGCTTTTCTCTCGGTTCTATACTTGATCTCCTGGCAAAAACCAATTTGCCTGTTGCTTATTTAACAAACGGACAGAATGTCCCGGATGATATTGATGCGGCTACTTCCGAGAAACTTACCCGGTACGTTCTTGGGGAGGAAAATCCATATGTATGACCAGGCCAGTACACTCCGGCAGATGGCGAGAGAAAGAGAAGTTACGGTACCAAAAAATATGCGGGTCATTGCAGTCAGCAGCGGGAAAGGCGGTGTGGGCAAAACCAGTTTTGTGGTGAACTTGGCCCTCGCTCTGGCTGAATACAATTACAAGGTGATCATTCTGGACGGTGATCTCGGGTTGGCTAATGTTGATGTCGCTTTTGGGATCACACCGAAATACAATATTAAGCATCTGCTTATCGGCGAAAAAAGAATTGAAGATATTCTTTACCCGATTGGCAAAGGAATCAAAGTATTGCCTGGAGCATCCGGGATGGTAGAGCTCGCCAATTTGGACAGGGGACAGCTGAAAAATGTTCTTGTTAATCTTGGCCGTCTCGAAAAAATGGCGGATATTCTGTTGATTGATACCGGAGCTGGTTTAGGACATACCGTATTGAACTTTATCAGTGCTGCGGACGATGTCATTCTCGTTCTGACGCCGGAGCCGCCTTCCATGACCGATGCTTATGGGCTGATCAAATCAATCAAAAGCCCGACCGGAAAAGTGAACCTCAATATTGTGGTGAATCGGGTCAAGAGTGAGGAGGAAGCCAGGCAGGCCTATGAAAGACTGGAGCATGCGGTTACGAAGTTTTTGGGTATGCCCATCAGTTTATTGGGATGGGTTTACGATGACCCGTCAGTCGGGCGTTCCGTGATGGAACAAAAGCCGGTCGGGCTATTGTATCCTCAAAGTTATGCTTACCAATGCGTCCAATGGATTGCAGGAAATGTTGCGGGCGTATTTATGCAGCCTCCGACTCAAAACAGCGGGATTAGAGGATTTATTTCTTCTCTGTTGAAATTAAAATAACGTCTTTTGTCAAACGAAAATGACATGCCTGGTCAGAGCGCTATTTGGGGAGTGATGAAGGTGCTCTATAAAGACAAAATCTATGAGGGCTTAAGTGTCCAAATCGTAGTCCCTGAAGGAGAATATCAAGGCAGATATAAGACCAGGGTTGAAGAGGTTGGGCAAAAAATCATAACAATCGGGGTACCGGTTGTTGATGGTCAGTTTATTCCGCTCAGAGAGGGAACCGCGTTGGAAGTTGTATTTGTCGACGATCTGTCGGCATATTCCTTTTCGACCGTTCTGATTAAAAGGTTTTCTGTGCCTATTCCAACGTTTATCATTGAATTTCCGGAAAAGATATCCAAAGTCCAAAGAAGAAAATATGTCAGGATCCAAGTCGTCAGTCCTCTTCAATATAGGACCGTGGAAAAAGAAGGTTTAGGGATTGAGCAGAAAGGATTTATGCATGATTTAAGCGGTGGCGGTTTGCTTTTTCAGACGAAAGGGTGTGTACCGGAAAAAACGCTGGTTGTAGTGGAACCTGTCATTGGGGATACGCCGATGCAGATTCCGGCAATCGTCGTTCGTTGCGTGAAAGAAGAAGAAAAAAATGCTTTCCTGGTTTCAGCGGAATTTTATGAGATTTCTGAAAGAATGCGTGATAAAATCATTTCCTATGTTTTTGAGCTGCAACGAGAGATGCGTAAGAAAGGATTGGTTTGAACATGGAGATATCTGCAATTAGGCTGGAAGCCTTTAAGGAAATTGGGAATATAGGTTCCGGGCATGCGGCAACATCACTTTCTAAGCTGCTGCAGGCAAGAATAGATATGTCCGTTCCGAAAGTTTGGCTTGTGCCACTCGAAAAGCTTAACGAGGCGCTTGGTGAGTACGATACGGTCCAGGTGGCCCTTTATCTTAAAGTTGAAGGTGATGCCCCCGGAAAGGCCATATTTGTCCTGCCGACTGAAAGCGCCAGGGTTATTGCCCAGAAATTGCTTGTGCTTCCGGAACGCCCGGATATTTTTGAGGACGAAATGGCGCAGTCGGCACTGCAGGAAGTCGGAAATATTCTGGTTAGTTCCTTCGTGATTGCATTATCCAAGTTTTCCGGAGTTTTTCTTCAGCCGTCCGTTCCGGCCATGGCCATCGACATGGTCGGCGCGATGATTGACGGTGTCCTGCTGGAAGAAGGGATGATCGATGACGACGTTTTGATCATAGATACGAAATTATCCGGAGTTAAAGAGGTGGAAGGAAAATTTTTCTTTATTCCGAATAAAGGTTCACTTGATAAATTATTAGGAGTATTCGGTATATGAGCAAGATGATCGTTGTAGGGATGGCTGATTACAAAGTAGGAAGAGCGCCTGACAAGCTGATGACGGCCGGCCTGGGTTCGTGTATCGGGATATGTGTCTATGATCCGTCAACCCAGATCGGAGGAATGGCCCATATTATGCTTCCAAGCTCTTTGGAAAGCCTTCAGGGCAATCCGGCAAAGTATGCTGATACGTGCTTGGCCATGATGCTTGAGGAAATGGTTAAGTTAGGGGTCATGAGATCGAGACTCAAAGCCAAAATGGCCGGTGGGTCTCAGATGTTTTCGTTTGGGAATAAGGCACCGCTCTTGAAAATCGGAGAGCGCAACGCGCAGGCAGTGGAACAGGAATTAAAGAAGGTCGGGGTTCCTCTGCTCGTCTATGACGTTGGCGGCAGCTTCGGGCGGACGATCACTTTTGATATTCAATCCGGCGATTTGCATGTGAGAACGATTAACCATGGGGAAAAGGTGATCTAATGGCAGAGTCTGATAAAAAGCTTGAAAAAAACGCATTCAGACTGTCAGTTGTCAGCGCCGGAATTGTTCTGGTGTTTTCCATCTTCAACGGTTATCGTTATCCGGCTATTATACTCCGAACCGTACTGGCTTTTATATTTATTTATCTTTTAGGAAAAGGGCTTATTCTGTTATGGAACGGAGCTGCTCCTCCGGCTAAAGAAGAAAAACCGTCTTCCAGAATCGATATCTTCCTAGGGGATACTGAAAGTCAGGATAAAAACGCTCCCCACGAGACGGGGCAGCCGAAAGAGAGCCTTCAGTCACTGAAAAAACAGGTTCCGGGCCAAATCACCAACCAGATGATGGATCATTTGCCGGATGCAGCGGCCAGAGCGGAGATTGTCAGAAAAATGGGCTGGAGTGATGATCAGTAAGGAGGTGTAAGCCGCATGTATCAAGGACAATATAATACACCCAAACAAGCTGTATGGACAGAAGAGCATTTAGAGAAGTTCCTGCCGCTCGTGAAAAGGATTGCAGGCCGGCTGGCGATGTCACTGCCGGAACATATTGATCAGGAAGACTTATTCGGTTACGGCGTATTTGGATTACTGGATGCGCTTCAGAGATTTGACCCTTCCCGCGGCGTGAAATTTGAAACGTACGCAACGTTAAGAATCAGGGGTTCGATCATCGACGGATTAAGATCGATGGATTGGGTTCCGCATTCGGCCCGTCAGAAGGTTAAACAGGTTACGCAGGGTTATGCTCAGCTGGAAAACCAGCTCGGACGCAGCCCAACACTGGAAGAAGCAGCTCGGCATCTGGATATTTCCGTTGATGAGTTGAATGCGACCTTGCTGCAGGGACAGTATATGACACTTGTATCCATCGAAGATGTCAATTTCCATGATAACGAGGATATCACCGGTTCACCTCTTGATTTGATCATCGACCCGAGCTCGCAGGATTCGTTCGGCCAGATCGAAAAAGAGGAGCAGAAACAAATTTTGACAGAAGCCATTGAGAAATTATCAGAGAAAGAAAAGCTGGTGATCGCTTTATATTACCGGGAAGAGTTGACTTTAAAAGAGATATCGGCGGTGATGAACTTATCGGAATCGCGGATCTCCCAAATTCATTCTCAAGCCATCTTACGGTTACGGGGCTATCTCGGGAGACAGAAAAAAAATATTTTTTAAACCATTTTGGAGGACAAAATGGTTTTTTATTTGACAGACACTAAAGTCCGGACGAAAGTTTGCCGATATATTGAATAGCAGTACGAGGAGGTGAAAGGATGAATGTAGTTTTGACGCCTGTCAATGTTGAAGGACCAAAAACGGATTCTGCAGCAGGAAAAGAAGGGAAGGACATAGACCAGAACAACCTTCTGTTTGCGCTTTTTATGCATAATTTGGATCCTTCCAGCAAGGCTGATGAACAAACGCTTGGAGAAGTGGCGGGAGATCGTTCGGATTTCGATTCCGGAGAAGACACCGTTTCTGACGGGGTGGCTTCGGAACTGGGCACGTATCTGCAATTTCTTCAAAATTTATTTCCGGCTGGCATGGAGGCCACTTCCGGATCAAACGGAGACCAAAATAGTTCCCGGGTGTCAGGTTCAGCGCTAAAAGAAAGCAATGCTGCCTGGATGATGTTTGAACAAGCCTTGAAAGAGGTTCTATCCTCATCAGCAGGGCAACCCGATAAGATTATGGCTAAGGGTGAAGGTTTGCACCTTGGGAATTACCTGAAGGCTTTCGGACTAAAAGGGATTTCTGGTTCGACAGCCGATTCTCTCGATCCAGCGGAGTTGGATAATATAGTAGGTTATTTAAAAGAACTTTCTGGGGAAATTATTTCACAGAAAAACCAGAATAATCAAGCAACAAACGTTTTTAATACGAATGCGAAGCTGCTTAACTGGCTGTCCGATAAATTATCTCTGATTCAAGATAAGTACAGGGCAGACAATTTGGACACGGCAGCCCAGGATACCCTAATCGGTGTTGCAACGGCCGATGACGCTCAAAACCACGCGATGGACAGTATGGTAGACCCCAACCAGATCTTTGGCTCGGGAACCAAGACCGATGCTGCGCTTTCCACGATAGCGGTGGATTTAAACAGTGTCAAAGCAGGATCGTTTAATGCAGGAATGGTCTGGGACCAGGTTTTGGACACCCTGAACAAACAGGGTCTGAATTCTCAGGAGATTAAGGAGCTCACCATTCAGTTGCAGCCGCAGGACCTTGGAAAGCTGAATGTATCAATGAAGCTGGAAAATGGGCAGCTGCATCTGGTCTTTAATGCTTCTGAACAGGCTACGGGATCTTTGCTCCAGAACAATCTGCAGGACCTTCGGAACGGTCTTGCCCAGATCGGTGTTTCGTGCGGAACGCTGGAAATGGGCTACCGTCAGAATGACCAGCAGTCTTCACGGGACAGGAACCATTACCGCGGTCCGCAGGAGACAGCCTCAGCCCTTCAAGAAGAGGCAGGCGGTATTTTGCCGGTGTTTACTTCTTACCTGACTTCAAATATTCAGGGCAATCACATTAATGTCAGTGTCTAAAACGAGGAGGAAATGATGGCAAGCGTTTATCATGTAACCGGTTCGACGACGGATACAACCAAACCCACAGACACCAAAAGCAGTACCGACAATGCAGCTTTGGATAAACAGGCTTTTCTTCAGCTTTTGATTGCTCAGTTGAAAAACCAGGATCCAATGTCTCCGATGGACAATTCACAGTTTGTTGCCCAGCTTGCTCAGTTCAGCTCTCTGGAACAAATGGGCAATATGGCAACGGCGATTGATGAATTGAAGGAAAGTATGGTTACGTTAAACAGCCAATCGCTGCTTACCCAAGGTGCTGCGATGATCGGCAAAGAGGTTGTCGGGCAAATCACGACCGATGGGGAAACGGAAAAAATCACGGGAACAATCTCCTCGGTTAAATGGTCGGAGGGTTCTTTAACACTGATGATCGGCGACCAAGCGCTGGGTATGGAAGATATTCTGGAAATAAGAGAAGCCGGAACCGCTGATCTCTTTACGGAATAAAAAATAATTATTGGAGGTAACGCCTTATGATGCGTTCATTATATTCAGCCATTACCGGTCTGAAAAATCATCAAACCAGTATGGACATCATCGGTAATAATATTGCGAATGTGAATACTGCCGGTTATAAAAGGCAGAGGGCCAGCTTTGCAACGATGCTCGGACAGCAGCTTCGCGGAGCTTCCGCACCGACAACAACGATGGGGGGAACGAACGGCGTCAACATCGGTTTAGGCAGCATCCTTGGTTCCGTGGATAAAGTCATGGGCCAGGGCAGTTCGCAATATACGGGAAAAGCCACCGACATGATGATCCAGGGAGAAGGAATGTTTGTACTGAATACCGGGACAAACAATGTGTACACCCGCGTTGGCAATTTTGATTTTGATAAAGGCGGCACTTTGATTAATGTTGGAACCGGGGCTAAAGTTCAGGGATATACCAGTGCTTCGACGGTCAGTGCGGGAACACCTGTCACAATCAATACGCCTGCTTCACCTGCTGATTGGGCAGCGGCTACCGGGGACATTAATTTTACTTTGGGCCAAGTATTGGATGCAACAACCGCTCCCGGCTATACTTTGTCGAGCTATAGTATCGGTCAGGACGGTGTCGTTACGGGCGTTTATTCTGACGGAGTATACTCGGTGACGAAGGCGATGTTTAAAATCGCCATTGCGACATTCCCGAATCCGGGTGGTTTAACTGCAGAAGGAAACAACTATTACTCTGAGAGCAATAACTCCGGATCTGCAGTAGTCGATTCGCCGGGAGTAAAGGGTCGCGGGATGATTATCCCGAATTACCTCGAAATGTCCAATGTAGACCTTTCCCAGGAGTTTACGGACATGATCGTGACCCAGCGCGGATTCCAGGCCAATTCCAGGGTAATTACGGTATCCGATACGCTTCTGCAGGAACTGATCGACTTGAAGCGGAACTAATAATCCAGCTATAAATCGTGTACATTAAAAGATGCAATAAAAAGATGTAATCAAAAGATTAAAGGAATTTATGCTTTCACAGAGAATTAGATGATTAAACATTTATGAGTTTGAATGTTATTTTGCGACGAAAGAGTAAAAGGAGTAAAGGATATGCAGGTATCCACAGAATATCTCCGTACCCTGCAAAGCAGAATAGACCGGGTCGGTAATAACATGGCCAATAATCTGTCTTCAGGGTTTAAAGCGCAGTTGCTCACCGTTGAAGAAGGCTATGATGCGCAGGATTACAGCAATACAATAGCACTGTATGGTGGTGTGCCGGGAAGCGGAAAACCGGTTTTGAATATTAATCTCTACACCGGAAACCGGTTTGATTTTAGCCAGGGTAACCTTGCGAATTCAGGTAATGATTTTGACATGGCTATTGTCGGGGATGGTTTTTTTCAGGTTAGAATGCCGAATGGACAGCTAGGGTATACACGCGCAGGAGTTTTTAGCAAGGACGGTGCGGGTAACTTGGTAAATAACCAAGGTATGCTGCTTGAGCCGCGGATTACTATGCCCGGGGATGTTTCAGAGATCAGTATAGATGATAAAGGGATTATCAGTGGTGTAAAGATAGCCACATCAGAAGAGGATACAGAGTACGCTTCTAATGATGAAGAAAGCCAGGACGATAGAGTTCAATTAGGTAAAGTGCTGCTTTTTCAATTTGCTAACCCTAATGGTCTGGAACAAACAGGCAATAATATTTTCCTGTCTACCGATGCTTCAGGTAAAGCAGTTGAAAAAATCCCAGGTGAGGACGGCTGTGGAATTATTAAGAGTGGTATGCTGGAAAAATCCAATGCCAATTTGTTAAGCTCGATTACGGATCTGATTCAGATTCAAAGAGCATATCAGGTGGAATTAAGGCTAAGGCAGGATCAAGATGAGATGACGGTCCAAACCATTGCGATGAGGAGATGAGTATGGCAGGTTGGCTAGATAGTCCGATTTTTAATTTACTTGAGGGCGGTTTGGACGGACTCGGACTGCGTCAGCGTGTCTTAGCCGACAATATTGCTAATAATGACACGCCCGATTTTAAAAGGTCAGATGTCAGTTTTGATAAAATTCTGCAGGCTACGATGGACAGCATGAACAATACAGCAGTAGTATCCGGCACAGAGCCCGGCCATATCCCGATTACCGGGACAGGGCTGACTTCAAACGGCTTTGTAGTTAAGGATGAGAATACCACCTACCGCAATGACGGAAATAACGTGGATATTGACCTCGAGATGACCAGGCTTGCAGAAAATACCCTTCAATACAATTCATTATCCAGGATGCTGACGATGCATCTTTCCATGCTGAAACAGGCAATTCAAGAATAGCCATCCAAGAATAGACGTTCGTTTGAGGAGCGTGAGCTTTTTTGCTAAGGGGATTATATACGGCATCTTCAGGAATGATCTTAAATAACCAACAAAGTGATGCGATAGACCGGAATTTGGAGAGTATAAACAATCCCGGCTATCTGGAGGAAAGTGAGCGGGTCACTTCTTTTCCCCGTCTGCTGGTCAGCAGGCTCACGCCTTCTACGACGAGTGACAAGCCTTCGGAGAATGTTCCGCTCGGAATCATGGGAACGGGTGTCTATGCGGAGAAAATCTTATACAGCACAGAACCAGGTTTGATCCGGGAAACCGGGAATATGACCGATGTGGCGCTTAACGGTGACGGCTTTTTCGCCGTTGAAACGCTTGACGGGGAACGTTATACCAGAAACGGACATTTTCAGGTTGATCCTTCCGGCGTGCTCAGAACAGCAGGCGGTAATCTTGTTCTTGGCCAAAATGGAGCAATCGGCCCTTTGCCGGACGATTTCACCATTCTGCAGGATGGAACAATTGTCAGTACTGAGAGCAGTCAGGTTATAGACAGACTTACAATTGTGGACATCCCTGCGGAAGATCTGTATCGTGACGGACTTACGAGTCTTTATAATAGCCAGAATCAGCCTACGGAAATGCTGCCGAAAAACATCCGGGTTGAACAGGGTTTTATTGAGGAATCAAACGTCGACCTAAATGCGCAAATGGTCAAAATGATTCAGGTAACACGCTCGTATTCAGCGAACCAAAAAGTGGTCCAAACCAATGATGAAATTTTACAGAAAGCCGTCAATGAAATAGGAAAGGTGTAATCGGCTTCTGAAAAAGCAGAACATGCGTAAGAGGTGATAACTATGGGCTCCCAATCCGTTATCTTTTTGCTGGGTAGCGAAGAATATGGCCTTCCGATTGAGGTTGTGCAGGAAATAACACAGCTGACAGAAGTTCATCCTGTACCCCAGTCCACGAAAAATGTCAAAGGCCTTATTATTATCAGAGGTCAGGCAATTCCACTGATTGATCTGCATGCCAAATTTGAGATCCCGTCCCGGAATGAGGCTGGTTTTGCAATCATTATGAAAATTAATGATGAGATTGTCGGCATTGCCGTTGATGAAATCATTGAGGTAAGGACACTTGAAAATGTTATCCAGGCTCCTCCTTTGGTCGCTGCCTCATTTATCAAAGGAATTGTCAATCTCCCGGACAGACTGATAGTTCAGCTTGATCCGGCATTCATCTTTAGAACCGATGAGCTGGAAGATTTAAAGGCTTTGGCCTGATTGGCTCCATCTGTCTGTTTATTGGTGACTGGAGATTTGGTAGGCTGACTTGACTTTTTTTAGGTATTGATTTATATTATTTAGATTGAATTGATTTTAAATTAAATTAGAAAAGGAGGGCATCTAAGTATGGCTATGTGGGAATGTAGTGTATGCAAAAAGGTCTCTGGAGGAAGATGTCGTCCAAAACAATGTCCCGAATGCGGCGCTGATAAAGAAAAGATAGTGAAAAAGGATTAGTCGTAGTGCGTATCGACTATTATCTATATCTTTTAAAAATGAGTTGGCCGGCTTTGAGCGGTCTTTTTCTTGTTTGCATTTTTATGGGGATAAAATGTCTTTCTATCCTCAGAAAGACGTTGGCCGAAAAGAATCACTTCAGCAAATTTCTTGCTGCAGCTAAATTGTTTTTCCTGGTCTTGACCGTTTTTATTTACGCCCTGATGTTTATGGATTACAATCAGGATTGGCTGAACGATCCGGTAGTATCGAAAGGGGTCATTGAAAGCCTCGCGGCGGAAGCTGAACAGTATACGCTCATTTTACGCAGCGGAGAAGAGATACTCACGTTAAGTATTGATGCAGCTGCTTTCCATAAGCTTCATAAGAACGATTTAGTGGAAGTCACTTATCTTCACCAGAAAAAACAGGTAGTTCAATGCAGCGTATTAACCCGACAAGCTGACAGTTTCATATAATAGCATAGCTTATGTTTTACATTTAATGGAATTGATTATTGACGTCTCATGATATAATATAATTAAGCAATCGTGTTTTTATCAATCATGTCCATGGAAAGGAGAGGTGGAATTTATGCGTATTCTTAAGGTAAATGACAATACGGTTCGCATTTTTATCTCCTTTACCGAGCTCGCAGATCGCAATATATCTCTTGCTGACTTGTTTCAACGTTCCGCGAGAACTGAACAGTTTTTTTGGGAATTGATTTCAAAAGCCAGAGATGAGGTAGACTTTAGTTTAGATCAGCCTTTCTGGATCCAGGCTACTGTTGCTTCAGAAGATGAATTTGTCATAACGGTAATTAAGCAGGAAGAACAAATTGATGCGGAGATTAACCATATTATTCAAACCGCTTTTGGAGAAAAGAAAAAGAATCC
>JAMPIU010000195.1 GCA_023667845.1 Dehalobacter sp.
ATAAGCAGAACGAAACCGCTGGCGCGGTGGCAAAAGAGCAGAGTGAAAAATAAAAACCGGCTTAACAGTCTTTTTTTTATTTTATATGACCATCCTTTACTATAGAGCAGCTTATCTGCTGACAAAATTGTAAAGGAGAAAAGACAATGACTAAAACAGAAGTTTTAGAAAAACTGACCAGAGACCTCGAAATGAGAGGTCGCAGCATTGAAACAATTAAGGAATATACCACAAAGGTACGATTGTTTCAAGATTATTTTGGTAAATCGGCAGACCAAATGGGTGAGAAGGAGATAATTGATTATCTGTACTATCTGGCAACCGAAAAGAAAATAAACCCGCAAAGCGTAAACACATATAACAGTGCACTTCGGTTTGTGTATAGTGTAACCTTAGACGTGGTTTTGAACTACAAAAAGTTACCGAGGTTAAAACAAAATCGCCGCATACCTCAGATTTTCACAAAAGAGGAAATAAGAAAGATTCTCGACAGTACGGACAGCAAAATTCACAGAGTTATGCTTATGCTCGCTTACGGATCAGGATTACGCCTTTCTGAAATTACCAACCTTAAGGCTTCGGACATTGAGTCTGGTCAAATGCGTATACTTGTCCGTCAGGGGAAAGGTAACCGTGATAGATATGCGTTGTTACCACAGTCAACGCTTGATTATCTTAGAGAATACTGGAGGGAATACCGTCCAAAAGAATGGCTGTTTGAGGCTCCCAGAGCTGGTGGTAGGTATCAAAACCGTACATTACAGGATGCTTTTAAGTCAGCTCTTCGAAAATCAGGTGTTAAAAAGCAAGGGACCATACATACACTTCGTCGCTGTTTTGCTACTCATTTATATGAAGATGAACATAATTTGTTGGCATTAAAAAAATTGTTAGGTCATGTGAGGATTGATACCACAGCTTGGTATACGCAAC
The DNA here is from genome assembly GCA_023667845.1 of Dehalobacter sp. Lineage (NCBI taxonomy): Bacteria > Bacillati > Bacillota > Clostridia > Eubacteriales > Desulfitobacteriaceae > Dehalobacter > Dehalobacter sp. The sequence goes on from JAMPIU010000195.1 coordinate 934, forward strand.
TTGCAAACTCAGAAGTACTAAAAACTAAAAGTCCTATTGACACTTTGCCAAAGAAGAAAGGGCGTCCACGTAAAATGGTGTCGCATGCTTGAGATACAAGACATCTTCAGTCAACACGGCGATGAATATCTGAGCCGTCACCATCTGCCACCGCATGTATGCAAAGCGGTAAGAGCAATACAGAACTGCAGGACGGCAACACTTGGTGGTCATATGGATGCATGTGATGAATGCGGGCATATCAAAATATCATATAACTCTTGCAGAAACAGGCACTGTCCGAAGTGTCAGGCGCTGAGTAAAGAACGTTGGGTGATGGCGCGAAATGATGATTTGCTTCCAGTGCCATATTTTCATGTGGTATTTACATTGCCGGATGAATTGAGTATGCCAGCATTTCAAAATCAGGGCGTAATGTATGACCTACTCCTGAAATGTGCCCACGGAACATTGCGTGAGTTGGCAGCCGACAAAAAATATCTGGGTGCGGAAGTAGGATGCATTTCTATTCTACATACTTGGGGGCAAAACTTGAATCACCATCCGCACGTGCATATGATTGTTCCGGGCGGAGGTCTGACAAAGGAAGGGAAATGGAGGGATTCCCGTAAAAAGTTCTTTATTCCGGTAAAAGTGATGGCTCGCAAATTCAGAGGAAAATTCCTGCACCATTTTAAACAAATGAATCTGGAGTGGTCCGGTGGTTTGCAAGAGCTGAGAGATCCAAAGAAGTGGCAGGAATTTCTTAACATACTCTATCAAAAGAATTGGTATGTCTACTGCAAACGTCCATTCAAAACGTCAAATAGTGTGATTTCCTATCTTGGACGCTATACTCATCGTGTCGCTATTGCAAATCACCGTATTCTCAGTGTAAGGGATACCGAGGTATCTTTCAAGTGGCGCGATTACCGGGACGAAAAAAAAGAAAAGGTGATGACATTGTCTGTAGACGAGTTCATGCGGAGGTTTTTGCTTCACATCCTACCGCCTGGATTCACAAAAATCCGGCATTACGGGTTTTTATCACCGGCTGCAAAAAAGAAAAAGCTGACATTGTGTAAACGGCTTACCGGAGCAAAAATTACAATAAAGGCTCCTGAGAAACTTTCCTATGTTGAACTTATGAAATGTCTCACAGGACACGACATTACGCTTTGTCCACATTGTGGTAAAGGCCATTTTGTACCAATATCGGGATTGTCACCTCCAGTCGCTGTGTAACTGAATATTTTA
>JAMPIU010000196.1 GCA_023667845.1 Dehalobacter sp.
GGAAAGGAAGGCGTTACCAAAGTCACTTACCAGGGAAATTTCGGCATTCAAAGGCCGGCAGAAATACCCAAGATTGTTGACTCCTGGGTATATGCAGAAATGATTAATGAAGCATTGCGGAATACTGGCAGCAACCAGCAATATACCGAAGCCGAGATTGCCAAATTCAAATCGGGAGAAGACCAGGATAACTATCCGAATAAGCGGCACTATGATGATTTGGTCAAATCCGGCAGCGGGTTCCAGACCGAACATTATCTGAATTTTACAGGGGGGAATAGCCAAAACTCCTATCTGTTTTCCATCGGGTACCTGAACCAGGATGGATTTATTGACGAAACCAATCATAATCACTACAATGTTTTATTCAATGCAAACAGTAAATTGTCGAAGAATTTCAAGTTGAATGTGAAATTTCAGGGACGGACAGGAGCGACAACTGAACCCACTACTATCAGGAGTGGCGATGGTGCTGACGGGCTTCTTAATTACGCTTTAAAAATACCGAATACTATAGCGGGTAAAAAATCAGACGGTTATTATGGTCAGCAAACAGGGTTTACGATTGAAGGATGGATGGATAGCGAAGCCTTTATTAAAAACACCAGTAACCGGATGAATGTAAGTGCAGGTTTTGAGTGGGACATTATACAATCTCTTAAATTGACCGGTTTGGCAGGATACAATTACGACAATACCAAATACAAGAGGTTTTGGCCTTTGCTGGTTGTTGACCAAACCTATACGGAAAGCCCCTCGTACTTAACTGAAACCCGGTCAGAGAATTCACTTCTGACTTTACAGTCGTTCCTGAATTACAATAAAACCATTGATGTACACGAATTCCATCTGCTCGCCGGTTTTTCACAGGAAAGTAATACAAACAGTTGGTTGCAGTCTTCCAGGGACAATTTCCCCAGCAATACACTGTATGAGATGAGCGCCGGAGCGCCTTCCAACCAGCTTAACAGCGGTTCGGGATATGAATGGGCTTTGCAGTCTTTTTTTGGTCGTATCAACTATATTTTTGACGGGAAATATTTATTTGAAGCAAATACGAGGTATGACGGTTCATCGAGGTTTCCCGACAGTAAACGGTGGGGATTGTTCCCTTCCGTATCAGCCGGATGGATTGTCTCTCAGGAAAAGTTTTTTTCTTCCAAATCCATCAATCATCTGAAAGTAAGGGCCTCGTGGGGAAGACTCGGAAACCAGAACATTGGAAACTATCCGTACCAGCAAATCCTGACCCTTGGTATAAATGCACCTTTCGGAGTATCGGAAAAAATGTTCTCCGGAACAGCGGCAACCGTGGTCCCCAGCACCAATATTACCTGGGAATCCACACGGGTTATTGATGCCGGATTGGATTTAGGGTTGATCAATAATAAAATCACCGCTTCACTGGATATTTACGACAAACTCACCTCCGATATTTTATACAATGTAACAGCATCCAGCGTATTGGGAATGACGCCGTCAGTCCAAAATGCCGGTGTGGTGTCCAACAAGGGCATTGACCTGAACCTTCAGCATCGAAATCAAATCGGAGATTTCTCGTACAATATCTCAGCTAATTTTTCTTACGTAAAAAACGAAGTCAGAGAATTGGCTACCGTAATTCAGGATGTTAGTTCCGGCCTCTTTGTCGGGCATCCGCTGCAATCCATATACGGGTATGTGGCAGATGGATTATTTGTTGATCAGCAGGATGTGGATAATTATCCTACTCAACCCAGAGCTGCAGCGCCCGGAGATATTAAACTGATGGATATCAGCGGACCCGACGGCGTGCCCGACGGAAAGGTAAATGCGGATTATGACCGGAAGATTATCGGAAACCAGTTTCCAAAATACACCTATGGCGTGACGTTAAGTCCAAGCTACAAAAATTTCGATCTTTTTATTAATCTATACGGAGTAGCGGGTTTAAATAAAATAATGGGTGGATTTGCAGACAATGCGTTCTATCAGGGCTCCAATCCTCAGGAATGGATGATGGACCGCTGGACCCAGGAAAACCCTAATCCCAACGCATCTTATCCCAGATTTTTGATTGTAGGCGGAGGCGAACAGCAGTTCTACAGCTCCACTTTCGTCATGCAGAATGCCTCTTTTGTAAGAGTTAGTAATATCCAGTTGGGATATACCTTTCCTAAAA